>JADLFL010000034.1 GCA_020845575.1 Acidobacteriota bacterium
CGGAAGCGCGTGACCGCGCTCCTCCGCCACGCGATAGTGGAAGCCGCCGCCTTTCCCGATCTGCCAGTGCATGCCCGTACGCGACGGCCCATGGATCTGCAGGCGATACATGCCGAGGTTGTGCCCGTGCCCTTCGGGATGCTCGGTGTGGACGAGCGGCAGCGTGATGAACCGCCCACCGTCTTCCGGCCACAACTGCAGCGCTGGCAACGTATCGATCCGCACCTCGGAGGTCATCACCTCCGTGACGGGACCGCGCGCCACGCTGCGCAGGCCCACGTGCGCCGCCGACGACACGAGATCGCGCGCCTGCCACAGCTTCGTGGGCGTGGGCGGCATGTCCTGCACCAGTCGCACGACATCCCTGATGACCGCGAACGGACGATCCCCGAATGCCTGCTCGGCGCGCGATGCCGTCCCGAACAGGTTGGTCACGAGCGGGAATGCCGCGCCCTTCACGTTCGTGAAGAGCAGCGCCGGACCATCGGCCGCGATCACGCGGCGATGGATCTCGGCGACTTCCAGCCGCGCGTCGACCGGCGCGGTGACGATCGCCAGATCGCCGTCGCCCTTGAGGCGGCGCAGAAAGCTGCGGAGGTCGCGATGCGGTTCAGACACGCTCAGCGGGGCTCGCCTGGCGGAGTCGACGCCTTGCCCATCTCCTGGGCGAGCTTGACCAGTGCGCGCGCGACCGCCATGCGCGCGGCGTCGGGGGAACTCTTGCCGAGCGCCTGCGCGACCTCGGCGTACGAGAGGCCGAGCTCGACGCGCGCCACGACGGCCTGACGATCCTCTTCGCGCAGACGCGACAGCGCGCCTTCGTAGCGCTCGACGGCCTGCGATCCGATCGCCGATTCGAGCGGCGACGCCGTGTTGTCGGTGTGCTGATCGGCATCGAGTTCGTCGGGCGGCGGACGACGCTGCGCGCGGCGCACCTCGTCACGGATTCGGTTGATCACGGCCTGACGCAGGTACGCGTGCAGCGCGCCGTCGTGGCGCATCTCGAAGCCCTTGAGGCGCCGGAATGCGTGTACGAGCGTTTCCTGCACCAGGTCTTCCGTTTCGAGCAGATCTCTCGCGTATTGCGGCAGCCGTCCGCGCGCCCACCGCCGGAGGGGCGGCAGGTATCGGCTGAAGAGCAGGTCGACGGCTTCCGCGTCGCCCTGCTGGGCGCGGGTCAACAACTCGACCGTGGCGTCAAGCGCCGGGTCGTTGTCGAAGGCCTCATCGTCGGTCGGGGGGGTACCGGGCGAATCAGTCATGGGGCTAAGAGGGTGGACCGCCGGCCGCGAGGGCGCGGATGCCTTCCCGATCTAGTCGGTAGGTCTGCCATTCGTCAAGGGGAAACGCTCCGAGCTGACGATAGATCCTGATGGCGGGCTCATTCCACGTGAGCACGGCCCACTCGAGCCGCCCGCAGTTGCGCGCTTCGGCAATCGTGGCGAGCACCTGGAGCAGCGTGCGGCCCACGCCCTGGCCACGCGCGGCGGGGACGACGAACAGGTCCTCCAGATGGATGCCGGGACGCGCGAGGAACGTGGAATACGTCTGGAAGTAGAGCGCGAACCCGACGTCGGCGCCGCCCTGCGAGGCGATGAGCACCTCGGCGGCAGGATGCGTCCCGAAGAGCGTCTTCTCGATCGCCGGTGCCGTGGCCTCCACTTCGTGACGCAACCGTTCGTAGTCGGCCAGTTGTTCGATGAAGCCGAGGATGACGGGCACGTCGGCCTTCGTCGCGGTGCGGATACGCAAATCGGAGGGCGAGGACGAGTCTGTCACGGCGGTACGTTGGAATCGGAAGGCAGGCAGAGCCCGCGCGTCGCGGGCACCATACTACAATCCGGCCATGAGCGCGGCCTGCACGATCGGACTG
Source organism: Acidobacteriota bacterium (assembly GCA_020845575.1). NCBI lineage: Bacteria > Pseudomonadati > Acidobacteriota > Acidobacteriota bacterium. The sequence goes on from JADLFL010000034.1 coordinate 1,874, forward strand.
ACGCGATGAGCACGTCGACGGCCACCACACGCGGCATACGCGTCAGCGTCGACGCACGCTTCTCGCCCGAGCACTCGACGCCCGAGCGTCAGCACTGGTTCTTCCTCTACACGATCCGGATCGAGAACGTCGGCGATCTCACCGTCCAGTTGCAGCGGCGCCACTGGATCATCACCGACGGCGAGGGGCATGTGGAGGAAGTGCGCGGTCCTGGCGTGGTCGGCGAGCAGCCCGTGTTGATGCCCGGCGATGCGTTCGAGTACACGTCGGGGTGTCCGCTCACCACGCCCATCGGATCGATGGCGGGGACCTACCAGATGGCCACGCCCACCGGCGAGTCGTTCGACGTCGAGATCGCGAAGTTCGACCTGCGCGGGCCCTTCACGGTTCACTGAGTGGTCAGGCCGATGGTGTCGGGCACCAGCGGATGTACCGCGATGGCGTATTCCTCGACCACGCGGCCTCCGATGAGATGTTCCTGGATGATGCGTTCCAGGACAGGCGGGTCGCAGGCGGCGTACCACACGCCTTCGGGATAGACGACGGCCACGGGACCGCCCACGCAGATCCGCAGGCAGCTCGCCTTCGTGCGCGCCACGCCACCCTGGTCGGCCAGGCCCAGTTCCACGAGACGCCGCTTGAGATAGTCCCACGCGACGATCGAGCGCTCCCTGTCGCAGCACTTCGGCTTGGCCGCGTCGGTGCACAGGAGAATGTGCCGCCGCGTGGCCGGCAGGCCGATCGCGTCGGCCTTGTGGCGCTGCGCCTCCAGGACGCTCGTGGGTACGCCGGCCGCCTCGGGCCAGTACGTCATCAGTGCAGCACGGCGCCCGTGACGCGCACCCAGTAGATCTTCTCCGTGGGCGTTGCGGCGGCGGGCTTGCCGATGCTGTCGTCGGACTTGCCGTGCGCGGCGTGGGTGGCCCCTTCGATCGGCTCGAACCGGCCCTGCGCCGACACCTTGCGGCCCGGGGCGTCCTTCGGGAACACGATGACACCATCTTCTGCCTTGAAGCGGACGCCGCGACCGATCGCCGGGTCGGCGATTTCGATCCAGCAGCCCATCATCTGGCAGACCTTGGTGACCACCCCGTCGACGCGGACGGTCTTGCCGGCGTGGGTGTCCGGTGCCTCGAGCAGCGAGGCGATCGGCACGGCGCGCGTCAGCGTCACGCCGTCGCCGTATGTCTTCTCTTCGGCGCGAGCCAGCCCGCCAGTCAACATGACCCCGAGACCCAGCATGAGTGCGAGAGAACGATACGCGTTCGTCATCCTGCGATCTTTCGCCTGCGCGCAGGTATCGTCAATCGAAATCCGCGAAGCTGCCGTTCAGTCGTACGTGGCTGTCGGAACGTCGACACGTCGCGCAGCCGAGTCCTCGCCGGGAGGGCCGGGTCTCCGAGTCCGGCCGCTTCGCGAATCGCCATGAGCCTTGCCGCCTGACGTCCTGTTCTGCCCGATACGGCTTCAATCGGCCGATCGGCGCGGGGCCTGAATCTCGCGCCACACCGACTCTGGCCGGTCTGGCACCGGCCTTGCTCCTGTGACTGGCAGTCACATTGGGGGCCGGCGCTCCCGGGAGGCATGGAAGACCATGAGTACAGTGCAGGCCACGTCGGCCACCGCAGTCCAGGATCTGGCGTCGAGCCTGATCAAGTCATTCGACGCCAACGGCGACGGGCAGCTTGCGCAGGACGAGTTCGGCGCGTTCCTGTCGCAGTTGATGAACGGCATCCAGACCGCGAGCGGCACGCTGGCGGCCTCGACGCAGACGGGTGGCGGGCTGCAGACCCTCTCGAAGGGGACGCTGCGGCGCGAGCTCTTCGAGGGCTTCAACTTCGATCGCGAACAGAACGTCGAGAAGTCGGCCAAGGACGCGTTTGCCAGCATCGCGAGCGGCGTGGGCAGCGTGCCGTCGACCAAGGCGGAGGCCGAGAGCTGGTTCAACGCCAACATCAAGTCGGGCATGGAAGCCCTCGGCCACAAGATCGACTGGGTGCAGGGCGACAAGTTCCAGTTCACCAACTGGCAGGGCTCGTGGGTGGTGGACTTCGTGCGCGGCGCCGACGGTCCGAACCCCGCGCTCTCGTGGCTGGCCGATCCGGCCGGGGCCCAGTTCACGTAGGCGACGTCGTCAGCCTATTCTCTGAGATCCAGCATCTCGCGCAGGCAGACCGCGGCGCGGGCGTACTCCTCGAACACGGCATCGGCCAGCGCCTCGAGCGTCTCGGCCGAAGCGCCGTCATGGCCCGCCGCTTCGAGCGCGGCGGCCTGTGCCTGCAGTGCCACGGCGCCGATGTTGCCTGCACTCCCCTTCACCGTGTGTGCCGCGCGCACCGCGTCTGCGGCGTCGATTGGACGTGTCTCGAGCACGCGGAGCCGCTCCGGCGTGTCGCGCAGGAACAGCTCCACGAGTTCCGACACGAGATCCGGTTCGCCTGGCGCCTGCAACTCGGCGAGCATCTCCAGTACGTCCTTGTCGATTGGTGAGGCGAACGGCAAGGGGTCTGTCCTCGACAATCTTATGCCGCGAGGCGCGACGCCCGCACGTCACGCAGATGGCGTTCGACCCGCCGGAACTCGGCGTCGACGTCAGCCACGAGCGTGCGCAGGGTGTCACCAACCTGCCCTTCCTGAGCAGCGGTCTCCAGACGCGCGGCGAGTGCCTGCAGGCCTGACGCACCGAGGTTCCCCGCACTGCCCTTGATCGAGTGCGCGACACGCGCCGTCGAGGGCGCGTCGGTCGGTTCGCCTGCCAGATCGGCCAGGCGTGCGGACGTCTCCTGCAGGAACAGGGTGATGAGCTCGACGAGCAGGTCAGGCTCCCCGTCTTCCTGCAGCGACGCGAGCATCTCGAGTACGAGTGGGTCCACGGGCTGGACCGTGGCTGACGTCGATTCCATTTGAACCGCTCCTTCCCGGTCGCCGCCGACAGGTGTCGGGCGTACCTCGGGCGTCTCGCGCGGCGTCTCATGCGACACGGCGCACAGGCGTGCCGTGACATGGACGCCACCGGTGTCCGATGTGAACGACACATGAAGGCCGCCGGGGGTGTTGTCGGCCTCGACGTCGTGCGTGACCACGACCTGGTCCAGTTGGACGACCTCGTGACGCTCCCGCAACGTCGACTGGAGCCGCCGCGCAACGGCGGTGACCATCGTGCCGAGTGCCGCAGCCACGTCTGCGTCGGTGACCGCCAGACCCGCATGGAGATACGGAGCCGTCATCCTTGCACTGACCGGACGCGCGGCAGCGATCGCGATCTCGAAGTTCGACCGACCGCGCGGAACTCGCAACACCACGCGCGCCACATCGGACCGGATCGCCTCCCTCATGCCCTCGACGGCGCTCAGGCTGAAGCCGAACGTCATGGCGAGGCATTGTTGCGTGGCCTTGACCAGTTGCGCCCGCAACTCGGGAGGTGCGGTGAGCGCCTGATCCAGCGCCCCTCTGTCGCCCGTGCCCGTGCCCGTGCCGAACGACTCGACGGACAGCGTGTCGAGGATGTGCTGGACGCGCTCGGCAACGTCGTACGGACGTTGCGGTTTGGCGAGATACGCGGCGATGCCGTGGCACGCGAGTTGCCTGATCTTCTGCTCGTCGCGCACGGCAGACAGCACCACGACGCCCAGGTGCTGGCACTGTGGCAGGCGGCGCAGCGCGTCGAGCATCTCGATGCCGTTCATGACCGGCATCAACACGTCGAGGATCACGAGATGGAACGGGTGGCGACCGAGCAGGTGCAGGGCTTCGAGTCCGTTGGTGGCCTCGAACACCGAGCAGCCGACGTGCTTGCGAAGCACGGTCGACAGCGGCAGGCGGACGTCGGCCTGATCGTCGACGACCAGCACCTTCATGCCCGCGTAGCGTTCGCGCGTTCCGGGCCGCGACACCCCGTCGGTGGTCACGGATACGAAATCGGCATGCCGCGAAACGACCTTCAATGCGTGGCTGACGAGGTCGCGGCGGCTGTTTCCGGCCGCGCGGCGGCCTGCCTTTGAGATGGCATACCTCCGGGGACGGCTGTCGTGTCGGCGGCCGCCTTCACGGGCGTGCGGTTCTGCACGACAATCGACACGCGCCTGTTGCGCGGATTGGCCGGCGTCTCCGGCGTCCTGAGGATCGTGTCTGCAAAGCCGCGTACGGCCTTCACGTGCGCGGGCGGCAGTCCCGCCTCCTCCATGATGCGGCGGGCGGCGTTGGCGCGATCGGCCGAGAGCTCCCAGTTGGTGTAGGACCTGTCGCGCCCGTACGGCGTGGCATCCGTGTGGCCCTCGACGGCGATCGACTGCGGCAACGGGGCCAGTTCCCTCGCGATCACCTGCAGCACCTGACGCGTGGGTCCCTTGACGTGCGCGCTGCCTGAGTCGAAGAACGTCTCCTGCCCGCCTTCCTGCAACTCGATGCGCAGGCCTTCGGCGGTCACCGTCACCTCGATCTGCCCCTCGAGGTTCTTGAAGCCCGGAATCGTCTTGAGCTGTTCCCTGATGCGTTCGGCCGCGCGTTCGAGCGCAGCCGTCGCAGACGACACGTCGGTGGTCTGCGTCGTCCCGGCACCCATCACGCCGGCGCCACCGACGATCGGCGATCGTCCGCCTTCATGCGTGAAAATCCCGGGGTCCTTGAAGTAGGCCGCCACGGCGTCCTTCACCTCCTGCGGCTGGTTGACGAGCCACATCACGAGGAAGAACGCCATCATGGCGGTCACAAAGTCGGCGTACGCCACCTTCCAGGCGCCGCCATGGTGGCCGCCGTGGCCGCCCTTCTTCTTCTTGACGATGATGACCGGCGCGTGTTCGTGAGCCATCGTCAGGTCCCTAGGCCGCCGCCGCGTCGGACTTCTGGCCCTTGCAGGCCTGCTCCGTCTCGGTGAACGTCGGTCGTACGTCCTCGGGCAGCGTACGGCGCGCGAACTCCACGGCGATGGCCGGCGGGAACCCCTTGTACACCGCGAGCAGGCCGGCCTTGATGCACCTCAGGTAGCGGCCCTCCGCCTCCACCATGTGTTCCATGCTCGATGCCATCGGCTGCACGAACCCGTACGACGCGAGAATGCCGAGGAACGTGCCCACGAGCGCGGCAGCCACGCTGTGCCCGATCTCTTCCGGCGGACCGCCGATCGCCTGCATCGTGATGACGATGCCCAGCACGGCGGCCACGATCCCGAGGCCGGGAAGCGCGTCGGCGACCTTTGCGAGCGTCTGCGCGGGCTTGAGACTCTCGTGATGGTGGACCTCCAGGTCCTCGTCCATCAATGCTTCGAGATCGTGCGGCGTCACGCCGCCGAGAATGATCACGCGCACCGAATCGGAGAGGAACGACACGGCATGGTGATTGGCCAGGAACGTCGGGAACTTGCTGAAGATGGCGCTCTTGTCCGGCTCCTCGACGTGCGCTTCGAGCGCCATCACGCCTGACTGCTGCGTGAGGCGATAGAGCTGATACTGCAGCGAGAGCAGATCGAGGTACACGTCCCTGCCTGGAGGGCTCTTGAAGAACCCGCCCATTCGCGCCAGGAGCTGCTTGATGAGCGGCATCGGCGTGCCGATGACCAGTGCGCCTACCGCCGCGCCGCCGATGATGATCAGCTCGTTCAACTGCCACAGCGCGCCGAGCACGCCTCCGTGCATCAGGTATCCCCCGGCGACGGAAGCCAGGACGATGACCGCGCCGATGATGAGCAACATGATCCGGAACCCTCAGCCTGCCAGAGGCACGTCGATCGCGACCTGTCGGTCGAGGACGCGCAACCACGTGTGAACGAGAGCGGGGTCGATGGTCTGCCCCGCCAGTGAGACCAGGCTTGCGCACGCGTGGGCGCCCACCACAGGCGGCTGCCCGGGCCACCAGCCGTGACTCGCGCGATCGAAGTCCCGCACCAGACGCGCGATGCGCGCCGCCAGTGGAATCTCTTCGCCGCGCAGGCCCATCGGCAGCCCGTCGCCGTCGAAGCGCTCGCTCACCGACAGGATGGCGGGCGCCAGGTGCGCCAGCGAGGGCACGGCGTGGGCAAGGTCGTGGGATGCCCGCCGGCGTTGCCATTCGAGCCACGGGTTGTCACGCGACGGGGCGACGGCGAGTTGCCCGATGTCGGCCAGCAGGGCGACGTCGTGCGCCTCGCGTACCAGATGCGGGAGGCCCAGCGACTCTGCCAGCAGGCGCGCCCATTCAGCCGTCCGCCGCGCGCGCGCGGCCGTGGCGCGATCGTGACGGGCCAGCGCCGACAGGAGCAGCGACGTGGGCGAGACGCCCGCTGCGGCGGCGACCATCAGCAGGCCGTTGACTCGGTGGAGAACGCCCGTCGGGTCTTCGGCCGCACGACTGCGATCGGCCGCGGGCGGCGGCGACACGAGGGCCAGCAAGGACGAGGCGTCAGGAAGACCGTACATGCACGCTCCGGAACTGGGGATCGAACCGTCGATCCGTCCGGACGGGCAATCGGCCGCGCCGAGCCGGCCCTTCAATCGCGTGCGCGTCAGCGGCGCGCGATGGGCATGCGCCACCCCGTCCCGAAGGCGCGCGGCGTCACCTTCAGCACGGGCGCCGCCTGCTTGCGCTTGAACTCGGAGATGCGCACCAGGTGCAGCACGCGCGCCACGACGCCCGGATCGAATCCTTCCGCCGTGAGCGTGTGCGCATCCGCGCACTGTTCGACGTGGCGCTCCAGGATGGCGTCGAGGAGCGCATACGGCGGCAGGCTGTCCTGGTCGGTCTGGTTCGGGCGCAGTTCCGCCGAGGGCGCCTTGACGACTGACGACGCCGGAATGACCGTGCCGCCGCGGTTCACCCATCGGGCGATGCGATAGACGAGCGTCTTGTAGACGTCGGCGATGACGGCCAGCGCGCCGTTCATGTCGCCGTAGAGCGTGCAGTACCCGGTCGCCAGTTCCGACTTGTTGCCCGTCGTGAGCAGCAGCGCGCCCGTCTTGTTGGAGAGGGCCATGAGCAGCGCCCCTCTGATGCGCGCCTGAAGATTTTCCTCCGTGACGTCCGGTGCCAGGCCGGCGAACGGCGTCGCAAGGACGTCGTCGAAGGCCGACATCACCGATGCGATGGGCAGCGTGTGCGTGGCGATGCCGAGCGTCGTGGCCAGGGCTTGCGCGTCGATCAGACTGCCCTCGCTCGAATACGGCGATGGCATCAGGACGCCCGTCACGCGATCGCGTCCGAGCGCCTCGACGGCGATCACGGCCGTCAGCGCGGAGTCGATGCCACCGGACAGCCCGAGCACGGCGCGGCTGAACCCGCACTTGCGTGCGTAGTCGCGCACGCCGAGCACCAGCGCGTCGAACACCTCCTGTTCGACAGGCGCATCCCAGGGAGCGACAGGCGCGACAGGCAGCATGGTGTCGACGATCACCATGTCCTCGGCGAATGCCGCGCCACGCGCCACACACGTGCCGTCGGGCGCGAACGCCAGGCTCCTGCCATCGAACACCAGGTCGTCGTTGGCGCCCACCTGGTTGGCGTACAGCGCCCAGACGCCGTACTTCCGCGTCAGGTGCGTGAGCAGCGTCTCCCGTTGTGCGAGCTTGCCCTGTGCGTAAGGCGATGCGGACATGTTCAGCATCACGGCCGTGCCGCTGCCGCGCAGCACCGCCATCGGATCGCCCTCGTAGCGGCGCGTGGCCCAGACGTCGGGGTCGTTCCACACGTCTTCGCAGATGCTCACCGCGGCGCGCTCGCCGCCAATCGTCACGGTCCCGACGCGTGGGCCCGGTTCGAAGTAGCGGTCCTCGTCGAAGACGTCGTAGGTCGGCAGCAGCGTCTTCGCGAAGCGCTCCCCCACCCGGCCGCCGGACAGGTGAACCGCGGCGTTCAGGAGCGGGCGCCCGGCTTCGACACCAGACGGGACAGGCATGCCGAGCAGCACGTCGGGCCCGTCGGCGAGTGTCGTCGCGAGTCGTTCGGCAATCGTCTGCGCCTGCGCGATGAATCCGGGGAACAACAAGAGGTCGCGCGGCGGATAGCCGGTCAGCGCCATCTCCGGCGTGACGCACACGTCGACCGTGCCGCGCACGGTCTTGACCACCGCCTCGATCCGCGAGGCGTTGGCCTCGAGGGCCCCGACCGTAGGATTCAACTGCAGCAGCGCAATCCGCATGCAACGGAGGAGTGTATCGTCCCCGGCCCGTGAGGCGCCTTCAGCCCGCGAAGACGCGGCCTGTGGGCATGCCTGTGGGACCTGGGCGGGCGCCTGGCGCGGACGGGGTGCGGGGTGCGGGCTCTTCGGTGGCCGCCGTTTCTTCGTTCAGAATGACGATGTCGACGCGACGGTTGGTGGCACGGTCGGCGTCGGTGAGGTTCTGGACCCGAGGATGGAACTCGGCGTAGCCGGCGGCAGACAGGCGGCGCGGCTCCATGGCGGCCTCCTGGACGAGGAACGCCACCACCGACGTCGCCCGCGCGGTCGACAACTCCCAGTTGGACGCGAACCGTCCGCCCCTGATCGGCACGTCGTCGGTATGCCCTTCCACGCGCAGCGGCATCGCGGCGCCGGTACCCAGTGCATCGACGAGATCGCGCAGGACGCGTCGCGCCTGCTCGGAGAGATCCGCCCTGCCCGTGGAGAAGCTTCCCGCCTCGCGGAGCGAGACGACGACGCCGCGGTGGTCGATGGCGACGTCGACCGCCGCACTGGACAGCCGCGTGCGCAGGTGGTCCGCGAGCTGCCGCTCCGTGTCGACCAGCGGCGCGGGAGCTGCGGGCGTTGATGGCGGCATCACCGGTGAGCCACTCCCCCCCGCCGTCTGGCGCGACGCGAACGCGGTCTGCATCGAATCCACGACCGTGGCGAGCTTGCGCGCGTCCACTGTGGAAATCGCGTACATCGTCGTGAAGAACGCGAACAGCAGCGTGATGAAATCCGCGTAGGAGACCAGCCAGCGTTCGTGATTCGGCGCGTGTGCCGCATCGGCCCGCCGGCGCCGCGACCGGCGCTCCGTCATGCCGCCCTCCGCCTGACACCGGGCGCGGGCATCGCGTCTTCAGCGGTCAGGAGTCCCCGCAACTTCTGGTCGATGACGCGCGGGTTCTGCCCTTCCTGGATGGCGAGCACGCCTTCGAGAATCATCTCCCGTCGGCGCGCGCGCTTGATCGCACGCGCCCGCAACTTGGCCGCGATGGGCAGCAGGACGAGATTGGCCGACCCCACGCCGTAGACGGTGGCCACGAACGCCACGGCGATGCCGGCGCCGAGCTTGCCGGGATCGCTGAGGTTCTCCATCACGTGGATGAGTCCCAGTACCGCGCCGAGAATGCCCACCGTGGGTGCGTAACCGCCAGCCGCCTCGTAGACGCGCGCGGGTGCGGACTCGTATTCCTCGCGGCCGTCGTTCTCGGCCTCGAGCATGTGGCGCAGCGTGGTGGGGTTGGTGCCGTCGACGGCCAGGCGCAATCCGCGCTTCAGGAACGGGTCCGACAGCGTGTCGAGGTCATCGTCCAGCGAGAGGATGCCTTCCCTGCGCGCCTTGATCGACAGGCGGCCAATCGTGTCGAGCAGCTGTCCCGGCCCTGGCAGATCGTCGACGAAGACGTAGCGCAGGCTGCGCCACGCCTGTTTGACGTCGGCCAGGGTATGGCTCAGAAACACGGCGCCGAGAGTGCCGCCGAACACGATGATCGCCGCCGCACCCTGGAGCAGGGAGCCGATCTGGCCACTCTCCATGACGTGGCCCCCCGCGATCATCGCGACGCCGAGTGGCAGCCCGATCAGCGAAAGCGCGTCGTACGCGCGTCCCTTCCGCGCCGCCACGACTCACTCCACGGCGCGCAGCGCCGTGACCTCCGCACGCTTCTCGCGCAGAGGTGCCGCGAAGAGGCTGCGCTTGAATTCCTTGACGCGCGTGACGATGTCGTCAGGTGCGTCACGCACGATCAGCTTCTCGCCGTTGACGAGTGCGATCACGGTGTCCGGGTGGAATTCGATCCACGTGACCTGATCGATATTGACGAACAGGCTGGTGCCATCGAGCCGCGTGACGCGAATCACGCGCTCGCTCCGCCAGAGAGTCGTCGCGCGAGTGCGATGACGTCGCGCAAGGGGGCAAGACGCGGATCGATCCCGGCCTCGGCGAGACCCTCGGCGATCAGTCTGACGCATGCGAGATCCGCCGGGGTATCCACCGTCAGCCGCAGGTCCGCCGCACGCACGTCGGCCGGCGCGAGCGGCTGCGCGCGGACGACATCCGCGTGCTGCCGTGCCCACGGCGTCACGTGCTCCCTGTCATATGGCGACGTGGCCTGCCGCTGTGCGCGCAGCAGTACATCGCGTCGAATGCCTTCAACGGCGGCGCCCATCGGCAGCCCCTCCTCGACGGCGTAATCGGCACCGGCGGAAAGGGCCTTGAGCACGCGCGTCGGGGCATCGATGTCGACGAAGGGGTTGTCAGCTGTCGCACGAATGACGTACGTGGCCTCACGGTGTCGTTCGGCCACCGCGGCGAATCGCGCCAGCACATCGTGGGAGGGGCCGCCGAACGCCTCGACGCCCATGTCGATCGCCAGATCGACGAGAACACCATCGTCGGCCTGCGTCGTGGTCGCGAGGACGACAGGGCCCACGTCAGCGGCGAGGAGGCGCAGCAGGCAGTACTCGACGAGTGGATGGCCGGCCAGGGCGGCCATCACCTTTCCCGGCAGTCGCTGCGACCCCATGCGGGCCTGCAGGACCACCACGGCACGGCCCGTCATGTCACACACGCGCGGGGACGAGCGTCTGCTCCGGCGTCGCGAGCACGCCCGCATCGGCGTCGGTGAGGAACAGCGAGGCTTCGTAGCTGCTCATGCGCAGTCCGTCGGTGAACGCGCCGATGCGCGGGGTGAGCCTCTCTCCCCGCGCCGCGCGCACCGTCCATTCCGCGAAGTCGGCACCTGCGGCGAGCGTGAGCTGGATGCCGCCGCTGAAGCGGGGATTGATCTCGAACACCACCGGGACGCCCGCAACCACGCGACACTGCACGTTCACGGCCCCGCGGAACCGCAGCGCGCTCGCACACTCGAGCGCGAGATCGATGAGCGCCGCATCGCGCACGGTTCGCCCGCGGTCGGTCACCCCCGATCGAATCACCTGCCGTTCACGCGGCACGGCGGCGATCGGTGTCCCAGTCATGTCGCAAAACAGGTCGATGGTGTACTCGGGCCCATCGAGAAATTCCTGCACGACGGGATCCGGCACGTACGCGAGGAAGAAGCGCAGGTGCTCCTCTGTGTGGACCGGGAACGCCGCCACGCTGCCCCGCCCGCGTCTGGGCTTGATGAAGAGCGGCACGCGCGGGTGCCGCGCGCGCGCCTCGGCAGGGGTCCACGTGGCCGCCGCGCGAATGCCGTGCTGCTGGAGGTGCGCCGCCGTGGCGCGCTTGTCACGGCAGATGCGGGCCGTCTCCACGGGCGGCCCCATCACGGTGACGCCTGCCGCAGCGAAGCGCGGGGCTGCTGCTGCGATCGTCTCCAGTTCGTCGTCGATCGTCGGTACCAGGACGCCCGCGTCGTGCGCGTTGCAGACGGCGATGAGCGCGTCCACGTACTCGGGATGGTCACTGCGCGGCACCGCCTGCGCGACATCGGCGACGTGCACGGCCGGCGAGAACGGATCGATGTCGGTCGCGATCACGCGGCCGCGCGGTGACACCCGAGTGAGCGCCTGCTGCAGTGCGTGCACCAGCGCGACGCGGCGCGACGCGGCCGTCACCACGACGTTCGGTGCCGTCATGCCGTCTGCTCCACGTCGACGAGTCCGAGATCGCATGGCTCGAATGGCGCGCCGGCCGGAATCGGCCGGGTGGCCCGACAGCCAATCAGCGCGCGCGCGTATTCGGCGCCGAGCGACCCGGCAGGCCGCAATGCGGCGAGATCGCCGACGCGGATGATCGCGCCCCGGCGGATCGCGCGACGCGCATAGAGACCGCGACGGCTTGGCACGATGTTGGGGCGCTCGGCGGGCATGGGCTTCCGCCGCCCATCCCCCATCGCCTCGTGCGCGCGGGCGAGACGCGACACGATGTCTGCGAGTTCGGCCGGTGTCGACGAGACAGGCGCGTCGATCGCATGGGTATCGGGCAGGTGGACGTGGCGCTCGTACAGCGCCCCGCCCTGTGCGTACACGAGCAGCGCGGCGTCTGCCCCCATACCATGATCCGACAGCCCGACCGGAAGCCTGTAGTCGAGCGCCAGCGTTCTCACGGCACGAAGGTTCTGCTGTGCGTCCGGCGTGGGGTACGCGGACACGCAGTGCAGCAGCGCCAGCGAACGTGCCCCGGCGCCCACGGCCCAGTCGACGGCGTTCCACACGTCGTTCTCGGTGCTCATGCCCGTGGAAAGAATCAGCGGACGCCCCGTACGCGCCACCTGTTCGATCAGCAACTGGTGGGTCAGGTCGCCGCTTGCCACCTTGAACGCGTCGACACCGATGGCGTCGAGCATCTCCACGGCGGCGCTGTCGAAGGCCGTGGCGATGAACACCAGGCCGCGTTCACGTGCCCGTGCGGCAAGCGATCGGTACACGGCCTCCTGCAACTCGAAGCGTGCGAAGAAGTCGCGGAGCGACGCGGCGTGCAGGTGGGCGGGCGCGGGTGCGTCGGACACGAGCAGCTCGTCGGCATCGAATACCTGCAGCTTCACGGCCCAGACGCCTGCGTCGGCGCAGGCGTCGATCAGACGTCGCGCGACGTCGGGATCGCCATCGTGATTGAGTCCGATCTCGGCGATGACCCGCATCGGTGCGCCAGCACCGATGCCATGGCCGGCGATGTCAACAGGCAGCGACATGCTGTGCCTCCAGGAGATGAGCGACGAGTGCCGGCACCTCGGCGAGCGCCGTGGCGTACGCACAGGCAACGGCCGGTGCCGGCACGAGCCGCGCGCCGGGCAGCCAGATGGCATGCAACCCCGCGGCCGTCGCACCGTCGATGTCCTTGACGGGGTGATCGCCGACGAACACCGTGTGCGCGGCCTCGACATCAAGACGCTCGCGCGCGACGGCGAAACATACGGGGGCGGGTTTGCCGTCCGGCGCATGGTGCTGCGCGTAGACCACGGTGTCGACGAGCGCCTCGATACCGAGTGCGGCGACCTTGCGCGCCTGAATCTCCGGCAGGCCGTTGGTGACGATGCCCAGACGATGTCCGTGGGCGCGGAGCGCGACGAGCACGTCGCGAGACCGACGCGGCAGCGTGAGGCGCGGGCGATGCGCGCGGAGCACGTCGACGAGACTCGGAATGTCACGCGCCGGCAACGCGAACGCCGCGCAGAGTGCCTGGAGCAGCCCTTCGCGACCGTGTCTGCGGAAGCGCGACGCCAGAAAGCGATAGAGCGTGGCGGCCGGAATCCCTGTGCGCCGCGCGACGTGGTGCGCCACGGCCGCGTAGCCACCGAGCGCGAACCGGCGTTCTCGATACAGCGTGTCGTCGAGGTCGAACACCACCGCCGTCCGTTCACGCACGACCCGTCTCCCCGACCAGCCTGACGATCGCGCGTGCGACGCGAGAGGCCCCGTACCCGTCGATCGCCTGCGGACCTGCACGCCGCACGTGGCGGCGCCATGCCAGATCCCGAATCGCCTCGTCCACGCCATCGGCGACCCGGTGCGCCACGTCCTTCTGCGTGCGTGCACGCCCGGCGCCGTCGCGCGCAAGACCCGCGGCGGCGAATCCGCGGATCGTCGGGCGCTGCGACGCGACGATGGCCACGGCGACTGTCGGTACGCCCGCGGCAATCGCTTCGTAGAGGGAGATGCCTCCGCCCAGGATCGCCAGATCGGCATGCGCGAGCGTCGGCGCAAGGCCGTTCGGCAGCACCACGGACGTCACGCGCGACGCGCCTGGCGTCCCGGCGATCCCCGGCTGCGTGACGACGATCTCGATCTCCGGATGCCGTCGAGCCACTTCACGAACGATCGCGCGCGTGAGCGCGACGCGTGGCCCGCCACCAAGGGAGACGAGCAGGCGCCGGACGGCGCCGACGTGTCGCGTCAGCATCGGCTGACGAATCACCGCGTACGGCAGTCCGCGCAGGACCGCGTCAGACGGCCACCCACGCGCGGGACTGCTGACGCTCCCGTCAACGGCCAGCATCGACGGGATGCGCGCGAGCCCGAGGTCGTGCACGCTCACGACGGGCACCGCGTGTCGCAGTGCGGCATCCGCCCACACGCGGCTCGCCTTCGCCCGCGGATCGTCGATCACGACGACGGCAGGAGCGAGTCGACGAAGCGTCCGAATGGCGCTCTGCCCTTCGACCACGGGAAGTGTCGTCGGCGCACGGCACGCCCCACGCAGACTCAGCGCGGCCGGCTGCCCGAGAGCGGCTGCCAACGCCTCGGCGCGCCGCAGATGGCCATGGCCGATCCGCGGTCCGGCCGCCACGCGAAACAGGACCGGGCCGGGCCGCAGTTCCCGAGAGATCCGGATGCGACGCACGTCAGGCACCCCTGGTGAGCAGCCGCTCGAGTGTCTCGACCACGCGGTCGACGTCTCGCATCGCCATGCCTCCCCAGAACGGCAGCGACAACGACGTGTCGCTGTGGTACTCCGCGTTGGGGAACATGCCGCGCGCGAGCGAGAAGCGCTCGGCGTAGTACGTGTGGAGGTGCAGCGCGCGGAAGTGCACGCTGGTGCCGATACCCTCGCGGCCGAGCGCGGCCTGCAGGTCGTCGCGCGTCCAACCGCACCGCTCCGGCACCACGTGAACCGTGTAGAGATGACGTGCGTGCGTCCATCCCGCCGGGACCGCTGCCGCGCGCACGAGCGGCAGGTCGGCGAGGCCTTCCTCGTAGCGCGCCCACAGGCGTTCCCGATGCGCCTGCATCGTCTCGAGTCTGTCGAGCTGCGCGAGGCCCAGCGCCGCCTGGAGGTCCATCATGTTGTACTTCCAGCCCGCCATCACGACGTCGTAGTGCGCTGGAGCGCCAGGCGCGTAGCGCGCCCACGCGTCGCGCGACAGGCCGTGCAGGGCGGCCACGCGCATCCAGTCGGCATCCTCTGCCGACGCGGTCGTGACCATCCCGCCCTCCCCGGTCGCGAGATTCTTGGTGGAATAGAAGCTGAACGCCGTGAAGTCGGCGATGGTGCCGATGCGCCGCCCATGCACCGACGCATCGACGCAGTGCGCGGCGTCCTCGACCAGGCGGGCGCCGTGCCTGTCTGCCAGGGCGCGAAACGCCAACGGATCGGCGGGCCGTCCCGCGTAGTGGACCGGCATGATCGCGCGCGTGCGCGGCGTCAGCGCCGCGCGCGTGGCATCGACGCTCATCGTGCCGGTCGCCTTGTCGACGTCGACGAAGACCGGGGTCCCGCCGGCGTGCAGCACGGTGTTGGCCGTGGCGCAGAACGTGAGCGGCGACGTGATCACCTCGTCGCCGGCGCCCACGCCCGATGCCAGCAGCGCGAGGTGCAGACCGGCTGTGCACGAGTTGACTGCCACGGCTTCCGCGGCGCCGATGTGCCGCGCGAACGCCGCCTCGAATGCCTTCACGCGGGGTCCCGTCGTGAGCCATCCCGACTCGACCACGTCGGTGACGGCCATGATCTCCGCATCGCCCATGGTGGGACGCGCGAACGGCACGAAGGCCGGGCCCGTCTGTCTGAGGTGCCCTGTCGACATTGCCGCGGTGTTCAGACGGTGACGAGTTGGCCGAGAGCCAGCACCTGCGCGCGACCGGCGGCCAGGCGACCACCCCACGCATCGAGCGCCGCCGCCATGTCGCGTTCGAGCGCGTCCGACGCACGCACCCAGTCCTCGTTGACGGTCGCGCGCTCGATCGCACCGGCGGCCTGCTCCACGGCGACGATGTCTTCGCCGAGCCAGTCGTGTCCGGCGAGTCCTGCCTGCCGGGCCCACAGGTCTGCCGTGTGAACGAGCGCCGCCATGAGCGCGAGATTGTCGGCCAGTCCGCCGATGCCCGCGCAATGCGGGGCGACGTCGGCACCGCGGAGCCCGCGCGCCAGGGCGCGCGCCTGGTCGCCGAGTTCGGGCAGGAACCTGATGGCGTCGTCGAGTGCCTGTGTCGCCAGGTCGCCGACGGGCGTCGTGACGAGGTCCACATCGTCGGTGGCCAGCAGGTCCAGGGCGAGGACGTCAGGCTCCCGGAATGCCGGCTGGTCGACACCATTGATGCGGAGACCCGTCACTATTCGCCCCGTCCGGGACAGAATCGGTTCCGCCGCAGACAGCAGCGCATCGACGGTAATCGGCGCAATCACGCCCGGGATTAACGAGGAATCTACGCGAAGTGTGAGCATCGAAGTCTCCCTACGCTCTGGGAACAGAGCAAAGGCGGGGCCAGCTTTCGCGACGAGGCCGGACCGGGCACGGAAGTTGGATTGTCGAGACACGGCAGGGCGGATGGTGGTGTGCGGCCTGTGTGCGGATACGCACTCAAGACCCGCACACGACGGCCGATTCCCCTCGTGAGCCCACTGGCTCGCAACCCGGAGGAGTGAAAAGATGGCGTCGTTCTCAGTCGTGACAAACGTGGCCTCGGTCAACGCCCAGGCCAACCTGTACCAGACCAACATCGGTCTCCGTCAGGCCCTCACCCGCGTCTCGAGCGGGTATCGCATCAACTATTCCGGCGACGATGCGGCCGGCCTGGCGGTTGCCAACAAGTACCGCTCGGACGTCGCGATCCTGCAGCAGGGCATCCGGAACGCCAACGACGGCCTGTCCGATCTGCAGATCAAGGACGGCGCGCTCGACAACATCTCGAAACTGCTCGATCGCCTGGCGGTCCTCGGCACCCAGGCGGCGTCTGGCCAGACCACCAACGTGTCCCGCGCGACGCTCGACGCGGAATTCCAGGACGTGATGAACGAGATCACGCGCGAAGCCAACGTGGCGCTTCTGAACGTGGCCGGCACCAACCAGGGCTTCTCGGTCTTTGTGAGCAGCAACGGTGTGGACGGCGTTGTCGCGGGCGCGATCGGCGACGTCGACCTGACGGCGCTCGGCCTCACAGGCCTCAACATCCTGGACCAGAACGACGCTCAGACGGCCGTGGCGACGATCTCCACGGCGATCACCAACCTCGGTGCTGTCCAGGGGCAGGTCGGCCAGCTCCAGAACCGTCTCAGTCACGCGATCAGCCTCGCGCAGAGCCAGGTGGTGAACACGAGAGCCGCCGAGAGCCGCATCCGCGATGCAAACGTGGCCGAGGAGTCGGCCAACCTCACGCGCTACTCGATCCTGAACCAGTCAGGCATCGCCGCCCTGGCACAGGCCAATCAGTCGACGACGGCGGTCCTGTCGCTGCTCCGCGGCTAGTCCGCGGCTCGTCTGGGCGCACGTCCTCCTCCGGCAGGGTCCGTCATCGCCACGTGGCGGGCCCGCTTCCGAACGGCACTTGACCGCGCGTCGCGGCGTGCCGGTTAAAGCCGGCACCATGCCGTCCGATTACCTCCGCGACACACGACCCAATCACGGGTCGCTCGAGTTCGCAAGGATGCGAACTCCATACGGTCAAGGAGGATCGTCATGGCAAGTTTCTCGGTCATCACCAACGTCGCCGCCAACAACGCGCAGGCCAACCTGTACTCGACCAACATCGGTCTGCGTCAGGCCCTCACGCGCGTCTCCAGCGGCTTCCGCATCAACAGCTCCGGTGACGACGCCGCGGGTCTCGCGGTGGCCAACAGCTACCGTTCGACGGTGGCCGTGCTCAACCAGGGCGTTCGCAACGCCAACGACGGCCTGTCGGACCTGCAGATCAAGGATGGCGCGCTCGACAACATGTCGAAGCTGATCGACCGTCTCGCGACGCTCGCCACGCAGGCGGCGTCGGGTCACACGACCAACGCGTCGCGTACGACGCTCCAGGCGGAGTTCGCCGACGTGTTGTCAGAGATCAACCGTGAAGCCGGCGTGGCGAAGCTCGACGTGGCCAACGGCTTCTCCGTGTTCGTGAGCAGCGACGGCGCCAACGGTGTCGTGGGCGGCTCGGTCAATGCGGTGACGACCACGTCGCTCGGCATCGCGGCCAGCAACATCAGCACGCAGAGTGGCGCGGCTACTGCCGTGGCGGCCCTCTCGACCGCGGTGTCGACGCTCGGTACGGTCCAGGGCCAGGTCGGTACGATTCAGAACCGCCTGAGCTACGCGATCAGCCTCGCGCAGAGCCAGATCGTCAACAACCGCGCGGCCGAGTCGCGGATCCGCGACGCCAACATCGCCGAGGAGTCGGCCAACCTGACCCGCTTCTCGATCCTGAACCAGTCCGGCATCGCCGCCCTGGCGCAGGCCAACGGCCAGACCTCGGCCGTGCTCTCGCTGCTGCGCTAGGGCGCAGCCGCTCGCGCCGATCGGGGACCTCCGGCCCCGGTCGGCGCGCCTTTCGTTTTGTCGCGATCGGTCAGTCGGTCGAAACACCGCTCCCCTCACTACAGCTTCCCGCTGGACTGCCGATTTCAGGGACAGGCCCCTGAGACTCAGGGGCGGAGGTGTGTGCCATGAGTTCGCCAATCACGATGAGCGGGTTCAACGACATCGACTTCAATTCGGTGCTCGAAGCCCTGATGGCGCAGGAGCGCCGTCCCGTCGATCAGCTGACGACGCAGCAGGCCGAACTGCGCGCGCAGCGCACGGCGTTCGGCACCTTGGCGACGCGGCTCGGCGCGTTCGAATCAGCCAGCCAGAATCTCGCCTCGGCTACGGCGTTCAGCGCCACCAAGGCCACGTCCTCGAACGAGGCCGTGGCGCGCGTGTCGTCGGCCAGCACGGCACCGACGGGTTCGTACGCCCTCGCCGTCTCGCAGCTCGCGCGGTCGCAGGTCACCGTCACCAACGGCACCATCCCCGACAGCAACACGACCATCGTCGCCACTGGCGGCAGCCTGACCATCGGCGGCACGGCGGTGGCGATCACCGAAGACGTCACGCTGGAAGGTCTGGCGTCGGCCATCAACGCCACAGACGGGATCGGCGTCAACGCGTCCGTCGTGCGATCCACGGGCGGCGCGTACCAGTTGGTCCTCACCAGCAAGGAGACGGGTGCGGCGGCGGCCTTCGGCACGCCGACCAGCACACTCACGGGCGGTGCGGGCCTCAGCTTCGATCCCGTGAACGCGCAGGACGCGCAGGATGCGCACCTCACGATCAACAACGTCGCGGTGGTGAGCGCCAGCAACACCGTCGAGGGGGCGGTCCCCGGAACGACGCTCACGCTGCAGCAGGCGACCGAGAACCCCGTGACGATCACGATCACGGGCGACCTGTCGTCGGTGGAAGAGCTCGTCAAGAAGTTCACGAGCGCCTACAACGATCTCGTCTCGTTTCTCGACCAGCAGACGAAGGCGTACGGCAACAAGGAGCGCGACAACATCGGCGGCGATCCGCTGGTGCGCCAGCTGCGCAGCAGCCTGAGCCGCGTGGTGACGGGAGAGGTCGCCACGGGCGGCGCCTATACGTCGCTCGCGCAGGTCGGCCTGACCTTCAACAGGACAGGCCAGCTCGAGTTCCGCAACGCCGACCTCCAGTCGGCGCTGACGTCGAATCTGGCCGCCGTCAAGTCGCTCTTCCAGGGCGGAACCGGATTCACCGGCGCGTTCGGCAACGTCAAGGCGGCCATCGAGAACTACACGTCGAGCGGCGGCCTGATCCCCACGGCGCAGACGCGCCTCGGCGATCAGGTGTCCAAGATCACGTCCCGGATCGACGAGATGGAACGCCGGCTCCTCATCCGCCGCGAGGCGATGCAGAAAGAGTTCATGGCTGCCGATTTGGCCATCGCGCAGCTCAACGCGTCGAAGTCCCAGTTGGGCGGCCTCTCGTCATCGCTGTTCTGAGTCAGTCGCACACGCTCTCATGTCCACGCTTCTGGCGTACACGCAGCAGTCCGTTCCGAACCCGGCCCTGTCCACCAAGGGAGCCCAGGCGTACCTCCAGACACAGGTGCAATCGCGAACGCCCGTCGAACTCGTGGTGATGCTCTACGACGGCGCGCTGAGGTTCCTCGGACAGGCTCGCGACGCGATGGCCGCGGGCGACATGCGCGTCAAGCGCGACGCGCTCTCGCGCGGCCTGGCCATCGTGCAGGAACTGCAGAACATGCTGGACATGGACGCCGGCGGCGAGATTGCCGCGCGCCTCGACGGCCTCTACACTTATGTCCAGGGTCGCTGCTACGACGCGAATGCGCAGCGCGACCCGGCCGGCATCGAGGAGGCGATCGGCCTGCTCACCACGCTGCGTGACGCCTGGGGCACGATCGCCACGCAAGGCCCCGCACCGGCGGCGTGATCGCCCTGGAGGTCTGACGTGACTGCTGCTCCTGAGACGGTGCTGGCCGACTACCGCACCGGCCTCGACGCGGAACTGGCGGTGCTGGCCGACATAGAGGCCCTCGCCACGCGTCAGCGTACGCTTCCCCACCCCGTCGACGCCGACCTGCTCGCCGCGCTCGCGCGCGAGCGTGAACGACAGCTGGCCGCACTTGCCGCCCTCGAGCTGCGCGTGCTCCCGCTGCGGCAGCACATCGCCGCCAATCTGTCTCGCTTCAGGACGATGCCCGGGTTTGCCGGCGTGGCAGACAGGCACCAGCGTGCCAGCGACGCGATCGTCCGGATCGGGCGCCTCGACGACGAGAGCCTCGCGATCCTGCGTCGAGACGACGCCGATCGTCGCGCGGCGGCGCACAACCTGGAGACAGGTGAAGCCACGCTCGCGGCGTATCGGAAGGTGATCGATCAGTCGCCGGATCCCGCCGGCTTCTTCGCCGAGCGCGGGTAGCGCGTCACGCGCTCGCGGCGGCTGCCGGCGAGAGGACGCGTCGGCCGAGGGGCCGCGACGCGTGCAGGAAGTAGCCGGTCTGCACGAACCCGCGGGAATCGTACAGCGCCCGTGCGTGCGCGTTCTGCTCGCTCACGAGCAGCGTGGCCACGGCCCGCCCGTTGGTCGCACCCCATGCCAACGCCCTGTCGAGCAACCGGGTGGCGAGCCGCTGGCGACGCGCGCGGGGATCCACGACGAGTTGCGCGAGATGGATGGTGCAGTCCGACAGCGCCGTGACGAGCGACGCGGCTGCCAGCGGTGAATGGGCGGGACCATCGACAACGGAGCTGGCGCCCGCTTGGAAACGTCCGAGCGCCGTGCCACGCGTGAGCTGGCCGAGGTACTGGGCCCACTCGTCCAGTCGGCCGTGCGGAGCGAAGCACCGCGCGCCGGGCACGCCGGCGTACGCGCGCGCGAACAACCGGACGAGATCGGGTCCGTCGCTGTCGCGCAACGCGCGGACGGTGTCGTCTCCCGCCGCGGCGCTCTGGCGGTCGAGCGTGCGGCGAAGGTACCAGTAGCGCGTGACATCGAAGCGCCGCCGCTGCAGCGCGCTCTCGCAGGCAGGGCTGTCAGGATACACAAACAGCAGCAGTTCCTGCGCGAGCGAGGCTTCAGGCGTCTTGAAGATCGCGTCGAGCAACAGGCGCACGCCGTCGGCGGTTCGCGCATGGAGCGCGCCCACCTGCAGCATGCCGTTGTGCACGAGGAAGTACGACCAGCCGACCACGCTGTGGCCGGGCCCCCGGATCACGAGCCCCGCAAGCGTTCCCTCGCGGCGCGCCGCTTCGATCGCGCGAAGCGACGGCGCGAGATCCCATTGCAGCCCGTTGGCCCATCGCGCGCGTTCGCGCTCGTAGATGGGCGCCAGCGCGGTGTCCGGCAGGTTGCGCCAGTCGTCGAGTCTCACGAGGCCCCGTCGGTCGCCCTGACCAGGTGCGCCAGCCCCGCGGGAAGTTCGGCGGGCCCTGCGGCGCGCCGGTTCTCCTCGCGAATCTGGTCGTAGATTTCCTGACGATGGACGGGCACGCTCGGCGGCGCCGTGACGCCCAGGCGGACCCCATCCTTGCTGATCCGCAGGACGCGAATCGTGATGCCATCGGCCACGATGATGGCTTCGTTGCGGCGACGCGTGAACACCAGCACGACGGGGTTCCTCGCTCAGGCCGAAGGTGTCAACTCGTACCGCAGCGGGTACAAGCTGTTGGACGGCATCAACTGGTAGCCCAGCATCCGCGCGGAGTTGACCACCACGGGCGCGCGCAGATTCACCATGGTGCGCTCGTCGAGGATGGTGACGACGGCCAGCCACACGAGCGCGCCGTCATCGGGATCGCCGAGCCGTGCGCGATCGGCATCGCTCAGCGCGCAGCGGTAGTCGGGCTGCACGCGTCGAGGGTCGATGGCGAGGAACGACGCCGATGGGCCTTCCACCGATTGCAGGCACTGGAACGGATCGAGCTCCCGGGACGACAGCACCACGAACCGGCGGCACTCCTCGAATCCGGGCAACCCGGCCGGGAACGTGATGACCTGATCCGCGGCGACGCCGAACGTGCCGAATGCGGTCTCGACGCGCGTGGAAGCGGCCGGTGTGGCCTGACTGCTCATCGGAGGTAGTCCATCAGCGTACTGCGCTGCGTCGTTCCGGCGGCGGCAATCGCCACCTCCTGTGCCTGCTGCGCACGGGTCATTTCGGAAATCGCCTCGGCGAGATTGATCTCCTCGGCACTCGCCCGACGCGTGTTGCTGGCGTTCCGCATCTCGTCGAGACGGGCCTTCTCGGTCGGCAGGGCGCTCAGCGTGGCGCCGACGCGACTCTGGGCGCTGACGGCGCGGTCGAACGCGCCGCCGAGCTCGGTGATCGCGCCGTCGATCCCCGTCATGTCGCCCGTCCGGACGGCGGCAGCAAGGGCGTCAAGCGTCTGGAACAGGTCGTTGGCGGCACTCCCCTGCATCACGCTGCTTCCGTCAACGGTGACCGCCGCCGCTGACGACCGCGAGATGTCCACCTGGACGACGTTGGCATCCCCCTGATACGCAGACACCGTGGCACCGGTCTTCGTGTACGGTGCGGTGGTACTCGCGGCACCGGAGAAGAGATGGACGCCGCGGTAGCTGGTGTTCACCGCCGTGAACAACGCATCGCGCGCCCCTTCGATCTCGAGCGCGATCGCCTCGCGCTGTGCAGACGACAGCACGGTGCTGCGACCGGCCGCACCCTGCGTCTGTGCACGCGTGATGCTGGAGATCATGTCGCTCAACACGGCATCGGTGACGCGCAGGCGGGAGTCCACCGAGTCGTTCGCGTCGCGATACCTGTCGAGCGCGTTGATCTCCGCGCGCTCGCGCATCGCGATCGCGGCTGCGGCCGGGTTGTCGCTCGCCTGCTGGTAGCGCATGCCCGATCCCGCCTGTTGGCGCGCTTTGGCGAACGCCGTGGCGGTGTTCTGGATGTCGCGCAGCGAGTTCCTGTAGATCGTGTTCTCGGTGACCCGGAGCATGTGCCTCGCCTACCGCTTGATGGACAGCAACGTGGTGATCGTTTCATCGATCACGGTGAAGAATTGCGCGTTGGCCTGATAAGCCCTCTGGAACCGCAACATCATCGCGGCTTCTTCGTCGATCGACACGCCGGAGACGCTGTCGCGCAGCTGTTCGATCTGCTCGAGGATGTCCGCACGGTTGGCCTGCTCCACGCGTGCGCGGTTGACGTCGCGTCCCACGGTGTACGCCAGGCCGGACCATGCCTGGTCGGGTGTCTGGCCACCCACGATGGCCGCATCGCGCAGGTCGGCGAGCTGACGCGCGATGACGTTGTCTCCAGCCACCGCCACGCCGGCTGCCGCGATGCGCTCGGGATGACCGGCGATGGCGGCATCGAGTGAGAGTGAAGCGGCCGCGCCGGCGACCGTCGCGGGCGTCGTGAAGAAGTTCCCACCCACCGCGCCGTTCTTGTCGTAACCCGTCGTGTGGAGTGCGTTGACCGCGTTGGCGACGTCGTAGGCGATCTGGTCGAGCTGCGCCATGTAGGCCGGTATCGACTGATCGCGCGCCTGGATGGCGCCGGCCACGCGTCCGTCGGTGATCTCGGCGGTGATGTCCACGCCGGCGGCCTGGATGCGCGCGTATCCGTACGGAGGCGTGCTCACCGCCTCCACCGCGTACGCGTCGTTGCCCACCACCAGGGGACGCCCTGTGCGCGTCTGCACCTGCATCGTGCCGTCGGCCAGCTCGATCACTTGCGTACCGATGATGCCCGACAACTCCTTGATGGCCTCCATCTGCTCGTCACGCAGGTGCAGGGTCTGGGACGTGGGCGCCGAGCCGATCGCCTTGTTGAGCACGGCGATCCGATCGGTGAGCTGATTGATCTGGATGACGTCCTGCCGGACGCGCACGTCGGCGGCGTTCGCGGCGTCCGTCAATCGCGACGACATGCCGTTGAATGCCGCCGCGAGTCCGGCACCTTCCGACAGCACCTGCTGCCGCGCCGTGGGCGACGTGGGTGCGTCGGCCAGTTGCGCGAACGCGTCGAAGAACTGGGCCAGGTCCGAATCGAGCGAACTGCCAGGCGTGCCGAGCGCGACTTCCGCGAGTCCGAGCGTGTCTGCCAGCGCCGCCTGCTTCCGCTCCATCGGCGCCTCGTCGAACAGGCGCTGATCGAACAGGCGGTCGCGCAGCGACCGCACGCCGAGCACCTGCGCGCCGTTGCCCGCCGAGAACCTGTCGTGCGGGGCCACGGTGCCGAGATCGGCGACACGCCGGGTATAGCCGGGTGTATTGATGTTGGCCAGGTTGTTGCCAACGACGTCGAGGCCGAAGCGCTGGACGTCGAGCGCCCGCGAGGCGCTGCCGAGCATGCCGAACAGGGACATCAGCCTCTCGCCGTCAGATACGCGCCGCCGTCGACGGACGCGTGCAACTGCCCCACGGGCGTGTAGCCGCCAGGGGCATCGAAGGACGCGGGAGCGCCCGTCAACTGCAGCAGCGACCCGCCAAGACGACGACACCGCGCCATGGCGGTCACGAGCGACTCGGCGTCGATCGACGACAGGGACTCGCCCGCCGACAGCGCGTCGGCAGCAGCGGTCTTGAAGGCCTGGACGCGCATGTGCAACGCCGTCTCGCTGTTGGCCATGACGTCGTAGTCGACGCGGGTCAGGGCGTCGGCGAGCCCCGTGAGGGCCGTTTCGAGCGCCCGCGCCGTGTGCGTCAGTCGTGACGGATGCTTCGCCACCGGTGCTCCCTCATCTGGCCGGGGTCGCCGGCCTACTTGGACAGCAGGCTGTCGATCAGGCGGTCTGCCAGACGCTCCGCGTCGTTGCCGATCTCGCCGGCGGCCAGCTTCGCCTTGGCGCGCTCGACCACGTCCTGCCGGATTTCGGGTGTCTTCGACGCGGCGTCGAGTGCCTTCCCGAGCAGCATGGCGTCGGCAGACACGTCCACGCGATCGCCACCGGCGCTCTCGCGCGCCTGCTGGGCCCGCTCCTGCGCTGCGCGGTCCACCTGCCTGGTCTGCCCCGCGTCGTGTACGCCCGATGGGCGCTCGCCCTCAATCTTCATCGTCTACTCCTGTCGCGTCCGGCGAGAAGCCGGCGCGTACCCACAGGAATCGGCAGTCCTTCACTGACCTTTAATGTCACCTGTCAAATTCCTGACGAATTGCGCCGGGTCCACCCGCCGACCTGCTTGCGTCACCTCGAAATGCAGGTGCGGACCCGTGGATCGGCCCGTGCTGCCCACGCGTCCCAGCTGCTGACCCTGCGCGACGGTCTGGCCCGGCCGCACGTCGAACGACGACAAGTGCGCGTATCGCGATTCGAAGCCGTTCTGGTGCCTGATGACAACGGTGAGGCCGTACCCACCCTGCTCCTCCGCCGTCACCACCGTGCCGTGAGCCGCTGCCGGCACGGGGGCACCGTATCCGGCTGCAAGGTCGATGCCGCCATGGAACCTGGCACGACCGCTGAACGGATCGCCACGCCATCCGTAGGCGGAACTGACACGTCCGGCCATTTCGAGCGACACGGCCGATGTCTCGCGAGACGGATTCGCGGCTGTGACTGGACTCGCGTGTCGGTGCACCGACATTGTCTCCGCGGCTGCTGTAGCGTCAGTCGCACGAGGTGCCACGTCGAAGGCCCTCGGTTCGGTGTCGGTGATCGAACCCGGTGCGACAGCCGACTGCTGGCGGGTCCAGGCGTCGACCATGGTGGGCGTGAGTCCCAGCCCGCCGGCCCTCGCGAGGTGGAGCGCGAGTTCGCTGTCGATGGTCGACGAGTACGTCTCCTTGCCAAGCCCCTCACCCGCGGCCTCCTCGTCGAGCAGCGACTTGCGCATCTGCTTGATCATCTCGAGCATCAGCATCGACTCGAACTGCGCCGCGAGTTCGCCGAGCGTGACCGCTTCTGCCGCGGGATTCGCGCGGTCCGCGAGCCGGGTTCCGGCGTCGGACGGCGATACGGCGGCTGGAGTCGAGAGATCGCGAGTCATGGCAGCGAGCGCCGGGCGCTAGATGACGACGATCTCCGCGCGGAGGGCGCCGGCGGCCTTGAGCGCCTGCACGATGGCGATGATGTCGCGCGGCGTCACGCCGAGCGCATTGAGCGCGCGCACGACGGCGTCGAGCGTCACGCCTTCCTCCAGCGCGACGAGTCGCGATTCGGTCTCCTTCACATCCACGTCCTGGTTCGGCACGACGACGGTCTCCGCCCGCCCCGGCGCGAACGACGCGTTGGGCTGCGACACCTCGTACCTGGTGCTGATCCTGACGGCGAGCGATCCGTGCGCGACGGCCGCCGCCCCGAGTGTGACGAGCGAACCGACGACCACCGTGCCCGTCCGTTCGTTGATCACCACGCGAGCGGGCACGTCGGATTCGACGGGCAACGCCTCGATGCGCGCCATCAACGCCGGCACGTTCCCGCGCAGATCCGCCGGCACGGCGATCGCCACCGTCGCGGGATCGATCGCGCGCGCCACGCCGGTACCAAGCGCGCTGTCGACGGCCGCCGCGAGACGCGCCGCCGTCGAGAAGTCGGGCGTGTTGAGCGCGAGCATCACGCGATCGCCGTCGGGCACCTCGCCGCGCGGCTGCACCTGCACGAGACCGCCGCCGGGCACGCGTCCGGCTGTCAGGTGGTTGACCTGGACCTTGTTGCCGCCGCTCCCGGCGCCGAAGCCGCCGAGCGTCAGCGCACCCTGCGCGAGCGCCACGACCTCGCCGTCCATGCCGCGCAGCGGCGTGGGCACGAGCGTGCCGCCCTGCAGGCTGCGCGCGTCGCCGATCGACGACACGATCACGTCGAGCCGGACGCCCGGTCGCGCAAACGGCGGGAGTTCGGCGCTGACCATCACGGCGGCCACGTTCTCGACCTTCATCATCTCCGGCGTCACGATCACGCCGAAGCGCTCGAGCGTGTTGGCCATCGAGAGATTGGTGAACAGCGTCTGACGCTTGTCGCCGGTCCGGTTGAGGCCGATCACCAGGCCGTACCCGATGAGCGGCGACGGCCGCACGCCGACCAGCGACGCCACGTCCTTCACCCGCGTCGTCGCACCACTGCGCGCGCCGACCGGCACCGTCACGACCAGTACGGCCGCCGCGGCAGCAGCCATCCACCCCGCCCACCGTCCCACGCCCGACCTCCTCGTCTCAGTCATCGATGTACTCCACCACTCAGTGCCTGCCTCGTGCCATCCGGTTGCCCGTTGCCGATTGCCGGTTGCCTGCTAGAAGATCTTGTTGATGATCCGGAGCAGGAATCCCGGCTTCAGGTTGTCGCGCATCAGGCCGCGGCCGTAGTACTGGATGCGGAGTTGCGCGATCTGCGTCGACAGGATCTGGTTGCTGCGGCGCACGTCCTGCGCACGCACCACGCCCGTCAGCACCACGACCTGGCGCTCGCCGTTCAGATCGAGTTCGCGCACGCCCTCCAGCACGAGATCTCCATTGGGCAGGACTTCGCTCACGCGCGCCGTCATCGTCGCCGTCAGCATGCTGGTGCGTGACGTCGTCCCGCCGCCCTTGAACGCGGTCTCGGTGCTCGCGCTCGCCAGAGACGAGGGATCGATCATCGAGGGCATCTTGGTCTCGAGGCCGAACAGCGTCGGCACGCCTGCCGATCCCTTGCTCTTCTTGTCGAGCCGCGAGTCGGCCGTCGCCGCCGACTCGATGTTCTCCACCACGCGTACGGTGATGATGTCGTTCACCCGGCTCGCGCGCCGGTCCGACGTGAGGCCGGTGATCCAGTCGAGCGAGGGTTCGTCGGCCGGTGCGGCCGACGCGCGCGCGAGCAATCGCGCGGTTTCCAGGTGCCGCTGGATGGCGGCGTCATACGTATCCTTCGGCATCGGGTTCGCCGTCTGGGCGATCGCCATCTGCGCGACAACGAGGCTGCCGAGAACGGCGCCGAGGCTGCTACGAACCATGCATCACCTCCACGAGCGCCTGGCCACGTACGCGGCCGTGCAGGCGCCGACGGCTGTCCGGGTTCACCACGATCACCGGATCGCCGAGACCGGCGGCCTGTGCCGCGATGGCGCGTCCGCGGATTTCGAGGCCACCGATCCGCGCCACGGTGACCACTTCGTCGCCCGAGGCCACGAGCGGACGTGCGACGAGCGCGGTGTGCGTCACCACGTCGCCATCCCTGAATGACTTGCGCGACGTGGCGCCAATCACGGCGGCGAGGGTCGGCAGCGGCGCCAGGAGCTGGCGCCCGATGTCCTCGCGCACCTCGATGACCGACGTCTCGGTGAACGCCGATCGCGGACGGAGCGCGCCGACGGCGCGGACGTGGCGGGCGCTGACGCGGACGCGCGCCGTGAGCCGGCCCACGCGAACGTCACGCGACGCCGACGGCCCGTACAGGACGAAGCGCACCGGTCCTGCCGTTCGGCTCGAGGGTTCGGGGACGGCCCGCGTCACTCGCGACGTCCGTGGCAGGACGTGCAGCACCGGCGCGTCGAGCGTCACCTCCGCGTCTACGCCGAACGTGTCGCGTACGGCGTCGGTCGCGCGCGCGAGTGCCTCGTCGAGCACCGTGGGCACCTGCGCACGCGCCTGCACCGCGATGCACGCCAGGGCAAGCCCCGCCAGGAGCATGCGGCTAGCGCGCAAGCCCGTTCACCTGCTGGAGCATCTCGTCCGCCGTGCGAATCACCTTCGAATTCGCCTCGTACGCGCGCTGGCCGAGGATCATGTTCACCATCTCCTCGACGATGCTGACGTTGGACTCTTCGAGGAATCCCTGCTGCAACGTACCGAGGCCGTCGGTCCCGGGCAGACCCGTGATCGCATCGCCCGATGCGGTGGTCACGGTGAACAGGTTGCTGCCCATCGCGTGCAGTCCCGCGGGATTCTGGAACGCGGCCAGTTCGATCGTGCCCACCTGCTGCGCGGCGCTCTCTCCGGCCACCGTCGCCGAGACGATGCCATCGCGCGAGATGCTCACGGACACGGCGTTGGCCGGGATCGTGATCGACGGTTCCACCACGTATCCCTCGTTGGTCACGAGCGTGCCTTCCTGATTCACGTGCAGGTTGCCCGAGCGCGTATACGCCGTCTGACCGTCGGGCAACGTGATCTGGAGGAAGCCGCGCCCTTCGATCGCGAGGTCGTACGGTGCGTTGGTGGCGCGCAGGTTGCCGCTGCCGAAGTCACGCGAGATCGCCACGGGCTTGGCGCCGAGGCCGAGTTCCATGCCCACGGGCGATTCGGCAGTCGCGTCAGTGGCGCTGCCTGCCGCCGTGATCTGCTGGTAGACCAGGTCCTCGAACTCGACGCGGCTCTTCTTGAAGCCCGACGTGTTCACGTTGGCCAGGTTGTGCGCGATGTTGTCGATGTTGGCCTGCTGCGCGTTCATGCCGCTCGCGGCGGTGTACATCGCTCGAATCATGTTCGTCCTCTGACTGCCGATTGACGGTGCGGGCCATTCCGTGGCCGTGTATGCGCACCGTGCGAAAACGTCCGATGGCGCGGGCGCTCCGCCCTACCGCCTGCCCAGTTCCGAGATGGCGCGTCCGTCGAGTTCCGTGTGCAGGATGTTGAGTCCGCGCTGGAGTGCTTCGAAACCGCGCGCGACTTCCGTGAGCGCCACCATGCGATCCACCACCGAGACGTTCGACGCCTCGAGCAGACCCGATCGCACCTCGGCGTTGCTCGACTCTTCTGGCGTCAGGGAGGCGGGTGCGCGAAACCGCCCGAGCTCTTCACGCTCGAGCGTCGAGTAGTCATCGAAGTCCACCACGCGAAGACGGCCCATCGTCTGCGAGCCCGCGCTGACGGTACCGTCGCCGGCAACGCTGAGGGGGCCGCTCGTGGCGTCGACCTTCAGGGTGCGGTCTGTCGTCCCTTGGGGGGCCACCGCCTGCAGCGGGTGCCCATCGGCCGTGACCAGCGTGCCGTCGGTCGCGATCGACAAATGGCCGTTGCGCGTGTAGCGCGGCCCATTGGGGGTGTCCACCACGAAGAAGCCGCGGCCTTCGATCGCGAAATCGAGGTCGCGCCCCGTGCGCTCCATCGAGCCCGGACGGAAATCGAGGTACCCCGTGGCGGGCGTAACGTCCACGGCCGCCTGGAGCACCCGATCGAAATCAGGGCGCTCGGCGGCCTGCGTGGTCACGCGCTCGGACTTGTAGCCTGCTGTCTTGGCATTGGCGATGTCGCCGGCGAGCCTGTCCAACTGCTCCATCCGACTCCGCAACCCGCTCAACGCCGCGTATGCGCCGCCTGCCATCTCTGCTCCATCTCCTCAGGGCGCCACGATCAGGTCCTGGCGACCCGCCGCGCCGTCGATGCGTATCCATGCAAATCCCGGGCCCCATGTGTGCTGCCATGACGCCGCGGTCCCGTCGAGGGCGCCGTCGACAATCCGTCGCGCCGCTTGCGCGGCTGACAGGCGGCCGACACCCGCAGGCACGCGCAGCACGTCGGCCTCTCCGTAGGCATCGAGGAGCGACACGAGTACCCCGTCGCTCACCAGATAGGGCCGCACGCGTCGTCCAGTGCCCGTCTGGAGTGCGGCGATGGCCATGCGAGGCAATGGCGCCGTCACGGCGGTGCGCAACGTGCCATCGCGCTCGATGCACAGCGGGACGATCCCGAGGGCATGTACGACGGTTCGCGACAGGTCCGCCACGGGACGACGCACCGAGGCGACATCCACGCGGGCGAGGAATCCGACGCCGCACTGGCGCGCCAGCGCGTGCGTGAGAGGGGTCTCGTCGATCGCGCGCATCTCGAGCAGTTGCGCGCCGAGGCGCTGGCCCGTCACCCGTTGCGCGTCCAGCGCCGCGTGCAACGTCTCGGCACTGATCGCACGCGCCGCCACGAGCGACGCGCCGAGTCGCACCGGCGGCATGGGAGATACCAGCGGACATGCGGGCGGCTTCAGCGACGCGAGGCGACGTGTGGTGGCGTCGGCCAGGCACGCCGCCGTGCAGAACCACTCGCCGTCGAAGTGCAGACCGCGACGCACCAGTGCCAGCAGGCGGCCGGCGCGGCACTCGCTATGCGCGCAGCGCCGCATGTCCTGCCTCCGGATTGATGCGCGCCAGCCGGGTGGCGTCAGTGTCGGCTGCCACGGTCGTCTTCGCTGTGGTGCCACGACGAACCCGCCTGCTCCCACCGACGCCACGCCGTGGAGTCTGGCCCCGTGGAGATCCGTTCGATCTCGGTGGCCATCTCGCGGAAGCCCGTTTCGGCGGTTTCGGTGAGCAGGTTGAGCGCTTCATGGAGGCGCGCCACCCGCGTCTCGAGCGCAAGCGTGCGCCGCGGCGCCTGACGCATCAGGCGCACGGCGACGACAAGCAGTGTGCCCGGCGTCAGGATCAGGATGGACGACAGGACGAACAGCAATACGGTCATCACGGCAGGACCCTCAGAGTTCGAGGCTTCGCAGACGATCGGCGGTGCTCACCACTTCGCTCACGCGCAGGCCATAGCAACCAGACACGACCACCACCTGGCCGCGGGCCACGAGCCGTCCGTTGACGAGCAGGTCCACGGGGTCGTCAGGCGATCGCGCGAGATCGATCATCGATCCCGGTCCGAGGCGCGCCAGGTTCTCGAGCGTCATCTGCGTCTCGCCGAACCTGACCGTGATGGGCAGTTCGATATCGAGCACGACATCGAGGTTGCGCGGGACCACCGCTGCGTCGACCGGCACGCGAACGTGATCGACGCTCAGGGGGGGCGCGGCAGGCCGCGCGGGCTCCACGGCCCTGGCGGCGACCGGAGCCAGATCCGCCCAGAACGTCAGGCGCACGGGCTCGTCGGTCCCCAGCATCATGTCGAAGGACACGGCCTGGGGCGGCGCCGGAGTGCCAGACATGGCCGGCGTCTCGACGTCGAGCGTCGGGCCATTGTCCGTCCCGTACGCGTACGCGGCGGCCGCCTGTCCGAGCAACTCACGCAACGTGTCGACAATGTCGGTATCCGCCACATCGGCCGCGTGCCCGACGATGGCCGTGACGATGCGGACCGCGCCCTCTCTGGACAGTGCGAGGGTCGCGGTGCCGCTGCGCGTGCCACCGACGCGAATCGGCACCTGCCAGTCGGCAACCGTATCGCCCGCGGTCGGCAACACACGGATCGTGATACCCGTCATCGCGCCGAGCACGTCGCCGAGCTTGACGGCGAGCGCTTCGAGGATCGCCGCGCCTTCAACCATGGACCACCTCCGGCAGGGCGTGGTTCGCGGTGGGGCTCGACACGGTGTTGAGCAGCCGGACGCCCGCACGACCTGCCTCGCTCACGGGATGCGCCTCGAACTTCACCGTGTCGTGGATGCGGACCTGCAACGGATCACTGAGCCGATGCCCGAGCGCGATCACGTCGCCCGGTGCGAACTCGAGGACGTCACGCGCCAGCATCGTCGTCTCCACCGTCGCTGCCACGCCCACGGGCAGGTGACCCAACGTGCGCCAGAACTGTTCCCTGTCGGCGACCGTCGGCTCGCGATGCGAGCGGTACCAGGTATGCGTGAACGAATCGCCGACGCTCTCGATGACGGTCGCTGGCAGACAGAAGTGCAGCATGCCGCGCGTGTCGCCCACCTTGATGTCGAAGCCCACCAGGACAACGACCTCGTTTGGTGCGGCCACCTGCAGCATCTGCGGCCGCGTCTCCCTGCCGTTGACGCGGAACCTGACTTCGACGATGTTGCGCCACGTCTCGGTGAGATGCTCGAGGATCAGCTTCACCACTCCGTCGATCACCGTGTGCTCGATCTCGGTGAGGCCGCGCGTCGGGGCCATCCCCCTGCCAGTGCCGCCGAGCATGCGGTCGATCATCGAGAACGCGACGGCGGGATTGAGTTCGAGGGCCGCCAGGCCTTCGATCGGCGACAGCGAGATCGCGTAGAACGCCGTCGGGTCCGGCAGCGACATCAGGAACTCGGAGTACGTGAACTGCTCGACCGACGTGACGTTGACGTCGGTGACCGTCCGCAGGTACGCCGAGAGCGACGTGGAGATGTTGCGCGCGAAGCGGTCGTGCAGGAACTGCAGCGAGCGGATCTGCTCCCGATTGACCCTGTCAGGCCGCCGGAAGTTGTAAACGACGACGGAACCATCGTCGAGGGGCCGGCCGCCGGGTGCGCGCGGCTCCTGACTGGCTGTCGACGTCAACAGGGCGTCGATCTCGTCCTGCGAGAGGATCTTGCTCACGCGCGGGCCTCGGGCTTCTGCAGGCGGGCCTTCAGGTTGCTGCGCAGGCGCGAGAGGGCGAGCGAACGCAGCTGCGAGACGCGCGATTCACACACGCCGATGACGGCGCCGATTTCGGCCATCGTCATCTCTTCCTCGTAGTAGAGGGCGAGAATCTGTCGCTCGCGCTCGGGCAGTTCGAGGATCGCCCTGGCGAGCAGCGCGCGCAGTTCCTTGCGTTCGAGCTGCGCGTCAGGCCCCTCGTCTGCGTCGATGCACAGTTCCAGGAGCGGCTGCCCATCCTCGCCCGTCGCGTCGAGCTGGCGGACGGCGCCGACGTCGAGCGTCCGCACCTGGTCCATCGCCTTGTCGTACTCGGCCGGCGACATCTGCATCTGACCGGCGACCTCGTCTTCGGTCGGCTCGCGCTTGAGCTCCGACCGCAGCTTGGCGACGGCGCCGTCGAGCTCGCGACGCATGCGGCGCAGCGATCGCGGGGCCCAATCCAGGTCGCGCAGCGCGTCGAGCATGGCGCCCTGGACGCGACGGCGGGCGAAGGCGTCGAACGGCACACCCATCGACGGCCTGTAACGGCCCGCGGCGTCGATGAGTCCCATCACGCCCACGCTGATGAGATCGGTCATCTCCACCTGGGCCGGCAGCCGCTGCGCCAGCCGGTGGGCCAGCGCCTTCACGAGCCCGACGTGCGCGATCACCAGCTGATCGCGGTCCAGATAGCTCGCCTGAGGGGTCAGTACCGGCACGGCCTTCTCTCCTGTCCAGCGCCCACGCGACGGGGCGTTCATGCGTGCACCATGGGCACCTGCCCGAGCAGGCACGCGGCAATCAACTCCGGGGCGGCAGTCACGAGGTCTTCGGGGACCTGCTGCCCGAGACCGATGAGCGAAACGGGAATCTCTCGTTCACGGAGGACGCGCACGAGCGGCATCACCGACTCGGCTTCGTCCACCTTCGACATCACCACGCGATCCGGGGTTGCGGCGGCGAACCGTTCCCAGAGGCGCTCGAAGTCGCGCGGCGACGTGGTGCCGGGCACCACCAGGTGTGTCCGCACATCAGGGATGGCGCCGAGGGCGGCAAAGAACGCCGCGGCCTCCTCGTTGGCGGGAGACAGGCCCGGCGTGTCGATGAGCGTCGGCAGCGCGCTGGCCTCCACCGCCGCAACCGCCTCCTTCGGCGTCCGCGCCACGACGCAGGGGCTGCCGATGATGTCGGCGTACATGCACAACTGCTCGACGGCACCGACGCGATAGCCGTCGGCTGCGACGAGGCGGAACCGCCGCTCGCCGCGTGCGCGCGCCTGCGCCGCCACCTTGGCGATGGTCGTGGTCTTGCCCACGCCCGGAGGTCCGACGAACATGTTCATCGCACCGAGCGGCTGCGCGCAGGCGAGCGGCGTCAGGCAGTCGGCCAGCGCATCGCGCAACTGCCCCTGCGTGACGTCGCGGCGGGTGCGCGCCGGCATCGCCGAGACGACCTGCTCGGCCAGGTCCCTGTCGAGCCCGGTCGCAATCAACCTGGCCACCAGGCCGTCTGTCACCGGTCCGTCGGCGACCGAAGGCGCGGCACGCTCCGCCACGGGTGCGTGGTCAGACTGTCGTCCTTTCGACACCTCAGATGACGGGAATGCCGAGACTTCGACTTCCCTGCCACCCAGCCAGCCGCGCCAGCCGGACGCCGGAACGAGCCGCGTGCCCAGGACGAGTGCCGTCGGCCCGAGGCTCTGGCGGGCCATCGCAAGGGCCTCACGAACATTGGAACTGCGAAAACGCTGAGGAGTCATGGCGTCAATCGAGTACGGCCACAGGGGCGACCTTCACGTGCGTCGGGATCTCGCTGTGCGAGAGCACCCCCATCTGCGGCAGCACCCTGGTGAATAGTCGCCAGAGATGTGGACGCAGTGCCGGCGAACACAAAAGCACAGGCTGTGCCACCGCCGTTTCGAGCGCACGCGCGATGCGAGAAGCCATGTTCTGCGCGTCATTCGGGTCGATGGCCAGCACCACGCCCTGCTCGGTCCTGACGATGGCCTGCATCAGGCGCTCTTCGAGTGACGGCGCCAGGTTGATGGTCGGCAGGTCGCCCTGCTCGGTCTGGTGCTGACGGCAGATCGCGCGGCCGAGCGCCTGCCGCACGGCCTCGTTCAACTGGTCCGGATCCTTGGTCTGCGACGCCGCGTCGGCCAGCGCCTCGAGGATCGTGGTGAGGTCCTTGATAGGCACGCGCTCGCGCAGGAGCTGGCGCAGCACGCGCTGCACGTCGCCGAGACCGAGCAGCTTCGGGATCAGGTCGTCGACCAGGCGCGGCGAGTGCTGGGCCACGCGGTCGACCATCTCCTTGGTGTCCTGGCGCGTCAGCAGGTCGGCGAGGAAGGTGCGGATGATCTCCGACAGGTGCGTCGACAGCGCGGTGGTCGGATCGACAACGGTGTAGCCCGCCGCCGTCGCCGCATCGCGCTGTTCGGTGCGGATCCAGAGCGCGGGCAGGCCGAACGCGGGCTCGCGCGCGGTGGTGCCCTCGATGGTGCCCGTGGCGGTTCCCGGGTTGATGGCCAGCAGGCGATCGGGCATCAGCTCCGCCCGCGCCACTTCCACACCCTTCACGAGCAGTGCATACGTTCGCGGTCCGAGTTTGAGGTTGTCTGCCACATGGACCGGCGGCACGATCATCCCGGTTTCACTGGCGATCTGGCGGCGGATCGACTTCACCCGCTGCAGCAGCGTGCCGCCCTGCCGTTCGTCGACGAGCGCGATCAGCGCGTAGCCGACTTCCACACTGAGCGGCTCCACCGATGCCAGGGTCTCGACGCTCGGTTCCGGTGCCGTCACGGTTCCGGCGTCGGGCGCGCGATCCGTCTCGACGTCGCCGGCGACCTGCCTGTTCAGGTACGCGGCCGCCGCGAAGGCGATCGCCACACTGAAGAACGCAAGTTTCGGCAGGCCAGGCACCAGGCCCATGAGGAACAGCACGCCGGCGCCGATGGCCAGCGGCTGCATCTTCGAGAGCAGCTGGGTCGACACGTCCTCGCCGAGCGACGACTCCGACGAGGCGCGCGTGGTGATGAGGCCGCCGGACATGGACACGAGCAGCGCGGGAATAGCGGTGACCAGGCCCTCGCCCACCGTCAGCAGCGTGAACGTGTGCGCCGCGTCGGCCACGTCCATGTCGTACTGCATGACGCCGATGATGAGTCCCGCGATGATGTTGACGCCGGTGATGAGGAGCGCCGCCAGCGAGTCGCGCTGCGTGAAGCGGATCGCGCCGTCCATCGCACCGTAGAACTCCGCTTCCTTGCGGACGTTCTCGCGACGGCGGCGGGCTTCCTTCTCGTCGATCGTGCCGGCGTTGAGGTCGGCGTCGATCGACATCTGCTTGCCGGGCATCGCGTCGAGGGTGAACCGGGCCGTGACCTCCGAGATGCGCACCGCGCCGTGGTTGATGACCACGTACTGGATGGCGATGAGCACCAGGAACACCACCACGCCCACCACGAAGTTGCCGCCCACCACGAATTGACCGAACGACATGATCACGTGCCCCGCCGCATCGATGCCCTCCGCGCCGTGCAGCAGGATGAGTCGCGTGCCGGCGACGTTGAGCGACAGGCGAAGCAGCGTGAGGAGGAGCAGCAGCGACGGGAAGACCGAGAACTCGATCGGGTCCTTCACGTAGACGGCCGTCAGCAGCAGCACCACCGACAACGCGATGTCGACAGACAGGAGCAGGTCGAGGATCAGCGGCGGTAGCGGCAACACCATGAGCGCCAGCACCAGGATCACCACGCCCGGCACCAGCAACTGCGCCGCCCCGAACGGCTTGGACGATGACATCAGCGGAGCTCCCTTCTCACAGCACCACCTGCTTCATGCGAATCAGGTACGCGAGCACCTCGGCCACCGCCTCGAACAGATCGCCCGGGATGAACTCCCCCACGTCGACTTGCTTGTAGATGGCGCGCGCCAGCGGCGGGTTCTCGACGATCGGAACGCCGTGCTCGCGTGCGATGCTGCGGATCTTCAGCGCGAGGGCGTCGGCGCCCTTCGCAACGACTTCCGGGGCCGCCTGTCCGCGCTGGTATTGCAGGGCGACGGCGAAGTGCGTGGGGTTGGTCACCACCACGGTGGCCTTCGGGACGGCCGCCAGCATGCGCCGACGCACCATCTCCCGCTGGACGCGGCGCACGCGCGCCTTGATCTGCGGGTTGCCCTCGGCCATCTTCATGTCGTCCTTGACTTCCTGCTTGGTCATGCGCAGCGACTGCGTCGTGCGGTACGTCTGCAGGCCGAAGTCGAGGGCCGCCAGCGCGATGAGCGTGATCGCCGCCCGCTCGAGGAACGCGAAGAGCCCCTCCCACGCGGAGACGACGGAGCCGCCGGGTGTGAGCAACGCGAGACGCGGGGCGTCTCCGATGGTGGCGTGTACCGCCGACCATGCGACGGCGCCGACGATCGTTGCGGCAATCAGCGTCTTGAGGAGGTTCACGCCCGCCTGCGACGGCAGCAGCCGCTTCAGGCCGGCCGACGGATTCAGACGCTTGAAGTCGACGGTGAGCGCTTCTGACGCGAAGATGAATCCGCCCTGCGCCTGCGTCGAGGCCGCCGTGGCGACGACAGCCGCCACAGCCATGGGGGCGACCAGCCACGCGAGCTGCCCGATGCCCTGCACCGCGAGATTGACGACCTCGCCGCTGGTGATGGCGTGGTGACGTGCGTCGCCGATACGGCCGAAGCCGATCGCGACGATCCGCTGCATCCCGCCGATCATCGTGGGCCCCCAGTACGCGAGCACGAGGAGCGCCGCGCCGAGGTGGAACGCGTCGTTGAG
The DNA here is from genome assembly GCA_020845575.1 of Acidobacteriota bacterium. NCBI lineage: Bacteria > Pseudomonadati > Acidobacteriota > Acidobacteriota bacterium. The sequence continues at coordinate 40,130 of JADLFL010000034.1, forward strand.
ATCGCGGCTTCGCGCCACCTGCCCGCGCTTGCGCGCATCGGTACGGCGTCGTTCTGTGGGCTTCTCTGTGCGGTCCGACGACATGTCAGTGCACCGCCGCGGCCACGCGCCCGCCGAGCGTGAGGGCCTGCGGGAAGACGCGCGTGACGAGATCGGGAAGCACGCGCACCGTGAGCGCGAGCACGAGCCAACCGACGAGCAGGCGGACCGGCGCGGCGGTGACCATCAGGTTGAGCGTCGGCGCGACGCGCGCCATCACGCCGAGCGCTACCTCGACGAGCAGCAACGTGATGACGAGCGGCGCGGCGAGGCGCACGCCGAGCGTGAACATGAGGCCGAACATGCGCGCCACGAGCTCGCCAAGCCCCGCCGAGATCGCGCCCGCGCCGATGGGCAGCGCCTCGTACGACGCCGCGAGTGCGCGCAGCAGATCGTGATGGCCGTTGGTGAGCAGCAGGATGACGGTGGCGAACGAGCCGTAGAGCACGGCGAGCACGTTGTTGCGCACGCCGCTCTGCGGATCGACCAGCGCGGCGTACGACAGGCCCATCTGGAAGCCGGCCAGATAGCCACCGAGCTCGGCGCCGGCAATCACGAGACGTACGGCGAACCCGAGTGCCAGGCCGATCAGGACCTCGCGCAGAACCACGGCAAGCAGCGCGCCAGCCTCGATGTTCCGCGGCACGCCGATGATCGGTGCCATGAAGGCGGCGAGGATCACGATCAGGCCGACGCGTACCATGGGCGGCGCGAACGTCCCGCCGAACACCGGCGTGCCGACCACGAGGACGCTGGGGCGGATCAGCGCGAGGGCGAACACGAGGATGGGCGACAGATCCATCTACCGCACCAGCTCCGGAAGTCGCGCGATCATCTGCCGCGCGAAGCCGGACATCAGCCTCAGCATCCACGGGAATGTGAGCGCGAAGGTCACGAAGATGGCCGCGGCACGCGGAATGAACGCCAGGACGTTGTCCTGGATGCTCGTCACGGTCTGGAACACGCTCACGAGCACGCCGGCGATGAGACCCGCCATCAGCATGGGCAGGCTCACCAGGATGGCCAGTTCGATGGTCTGTCGGACGATGCCGACCACGAGCGCTTCCGACATCGCGACCTCAGAGGAAACTGCGCACGAGCGACGACACGAGCAGGTTCCAGCCGTCGATCATCACGAACAACATCACTTTGAACGGGAGCGAGATCATCGCCGGCGGGAGTTGCATCATGCCCATCGACAACAGCGTGGTCGACACGACCAGATCGATGAGCAGGAACGGCACGAACAGGTAGAACCCCATCTGGAAGCCCGTCTTGATTTCCGACAGGATGAACGCCGGGATCACTACGCGCATCGGCAGCGCATCGGCCGTCTCCGGACGCGGCATCCGCCCCATTTCCACGAACAGCGCGAGGTCCGGTTCACGCGTCTGTTTCAACATGAAGGTGCGCAGCGGCGGCGCGCCCCGTTCGAGCGCTTCGGTCACGGTGATCTCGTTGCGCAGCACCGGCTGCACGGCCTGTGCGTTGACCTGCTCCCCCACCGGGGCCATCACGAACGCGGTCAGGAACAGGGCCAGACCGATCAGAATCTGGTTCGAGGGCGCTTCCTGGGTGCCGAGCGCCTGCCGCACGAAGTGGAAGACGATGACGATCCGCGTGAACGCGGTCATCGTCATGAGGATGGCCGGGATGAAGCTGAGGAGCGTCAGCAGCAGCACGACCTGCAGCGGGGCCGAGATCGCCCCGATGCCGTCGATGTCGATGCGCGCGGCGTTGTCAGCCTGTGCGAGCACCGGCGCGGACATCGCCAGCCACAGCGCGCCCGTCGTGGCGGCCAGACCGAGTGCGCGGCGCATCAGCGGGTTTCCTCGTCGCGCGGCGCGGGGTCGGTCGTCGCCGATTCGAGGGGCGTCGTGCCTGGCAGGCGCACGGCGAGCGCGTCGGCAAACGTCGGCCCTGCCGCCGCCAGTTCGGTGACGAGCGCCACCTGCATCGGCGTGACGCCGAGCAGGAGCCGTCGTCCCTCGACGGCCACGATCACGAGCTGACGACGATCGCCGAGCCCGACGGCCGTTTCGATCTGGACGGCGCGTGTGTCCTTCCGGCCGCCCTGCCATCCGCCGCGCTTCACGAGCCACAGGCAGCCGGCCATCAGGCCGAGCACCACGATCAGCGAGAGCGCCGTACGGACCACGCCAGGACCGTCGGACCACCCTGCGGGCGTCGACGCCATCTGCGCCTGCGCCAGCACGAACACGTGGGTCACGCCAGCGCCTCCGTGGCCGACTTCTGCTTGAACTCGGTGAGGCGCAACGACACGCTGTCATCGATGATCACGACCTCGCCGCGCGCCACCGGCACGTCGTTGACGAGGACGAAGAGGTCATGCCCGGCCGACTGCGCGAGACGTACGATGCTGCCCCGCTGCAGGCCAAGGCACGCGCGCAGCGTCATCGATCCGCGGCCGAGAATCACGTCCACGCGCATGCGCACGTCGCCGAATCCACTGAGCGACGGCGGCAGCGAGAGGTCAGTACTGAATGACGAAGTCTGAGAAGAGGACATCGAGGACCTCGTGGTGCAACACCGGGGATGTCTTCTCGGCAATCGCCTTCTTGAGGGCGTCCTTGCCCTCGGCCGTGGCAATGACCGACGCGGTCTGCGACGCGAGGAGGTCGAGTACCGCCGATCGCGCGCGCGCCACAGGCAGCTTCTCTTCGAGCAGTTCCTTGACGACGTGTGCGTCGCCGTCGATTACGAGTTGGACGTTGGTGCGCAGGAAGCGCTGCGCCTGCTGGTCGGCCAGGTTGACGGTGAAGACGTCGAGCGGCAGGAGCGCACCGGAGGCCGCGTCCTTGCCCGTGCCCTTGTGCGCCTTTTCGGCAGGCGCCTCGTGGTCGTCGGTGGCCTCGTGACCCGCGGCTTCCGCCTTCTGCTTCGAGAGGTACCAGTAGCCGCCTCCGCCGCCGCCCGCGAGCAGCGCGACGAGACCGACGATGAGGGGCAGCTTGCTCTTCTTCTTGGCGGGGGCGTCCCCCGGCTTGGCGGCGTTGCTCATGGCTCTCCTGCGGGCCGCGTCAGGCGGCCGCAGCGAGAGAGAGCAAGGGCGATGCCGGTCCCTCGCCGGCAGGCGCGCCGGCGCGAGGAGTGAAGTTGCCCGGGAATCGGCCGATTTCGCTGGAGCCGGCACAGGCCGGCGGCCGCCACGCCGCCGTCAACCCGGCCACGCCGACGGGCCACCGACACCCGCCTTCCCGGCGCTTGGCCGCCGCGGCATTGCAGCCGCCACCCTTCAGAGCAGCTGTTCGAACCGGGTCCCCGTGGTGGACGTTCCTCGTGCCGCTTGCCGGCGGCGCGGCTCCTGCTCGGGGTCGGGCTGGTGGTCCCGCCGCCCGCGGTCGTCTGGCGACACCACCAGTCCGTCGAGGTGGAGTCCCGACGCTTCCAGTTGCTGGCGGAGGCTCTCCTGGTTCTTGAGGATCCACTCCTGGACCTGCGCGGACTCGGCACGGACCACCGCCGTGACGGCGCCGGCCTCCACACGCAGCGCCACTGTGACGGTCCCAATCGCATCGGGCCGCAACTGGAGCTTCGCCTCCCCGATTCCATCCCTCCACTGCATACGGACCGCCGTGACGACCTGGTCGACCACGTGCTCGGCAGACGCGCCAGGCACGACAACCGGCGGCACAACCGCAATCATCCTGCCCATGGGCGGTGCCGGCAGGGGGACGCCCCCCCCGCTGACGACATCGACCGAGTGACCCGGTCCCTCGCGGCGGCCCCGCGCCTCTCCCTCGCCCGCGACCAGAGTCTGACCCGGAGCGACGCCCCTCCCTGGCGGCGCGGTGGGTCGGGCCAGCACGGCCTGTGAGCCGTCGCCGGCGTCCACGGCCCGGGCTCCCACTGTCGCCTCGCGAGTTTCGGTGGACAGGGACCCCGCCCGCGGCCCATCACCTGGAGACGGGGGCCGGACTTCCGCCTTCACCTGACGGGCTTCGATGGACAGATGCCCGGCCCGCGCGGTGACGGCAGGCGTGTCGAGCGCGTCTCCGACGGTCGGGCCCGCCGAGCCGCCGACACCAGGCGCCGCGGTGGCTACGGTCGGCTCTCTGAGCCCGGCCTGTGACCTATCCTCGGCGTCCACGGGTCTGGCACCTGTCCACCGAAGCTCGCGAGGCGACGGTGGAAGCCCCGCCCCTACCTCATCCTGCGGATACGGGCGCTCGGTCCATGGCGCATCACCGGCTTCCATGGTCGGGCCCTGATGGCCGACTCTCTCTGGCGACGAGGTGGGTCTGGCTGGCTCTCCGAGCCCGGCCTGTGACGCCACGCCAGGCTCATCGGGTGCCGCATCGGCCTGGCTTCCGGCGTACCGCGACGCTCCCGGTTCCATGAACAGCGCGATCTGCTGGGGCGATGCCGCCACGAGAGACGACTCACAGCCCTGGACGTTACCGGCGGGCGAGAACGCCGGGATGCGCACACCATCCCTCCATGACAGGGGCGGCGCACCGGATGAGTCCTCGGCCTGCCCCGTGGCGTCCAGCGCGATGGCGCAGGCAGCCTCCTGATCGCCCGCATCGTCGGACCATGTGAACGACGCGCTGCCGAGTGCGAGCAGCAGCCATGGCGTCTGTACCGCCGCACTCGCCATGATTCCTCCGTCCGACCACACGGGCACATGGCCCTCCGCGTCCGCGCGCTCCCGGCCATCGGGGCCCGACCGCGGCCCCCCCGTCCGCTCGGCATCCCGCCAGGGTCTGCCCTCCGAGCCCGACCGCCCGGCGTCGTCCCCCCCAGCGGCGTCGCGGCAAGGGCCGTTCCTGGCGTGCGACCGCTCTCCCTGGATGGTGGCCAGCACGCTGGCAAACGCGGGACGTGGCTGCGACCGGGTGCGCGCCGCCAGGGACACCTGCGCTTCCTGCGGCGCGACGGCGGCCGGCCCCAACGATGTGCCTGAAGGTCGTGGCACCACGCCGGCCGCGGACGCACTGCTCCGCTCGCCGGTGCCCGACGTCGGGTGCCCGACGGTGACGACGGAAGGGCCCATGACGCGTTACCGCTTCATCTGCAGCGTTTCGACCAGCAACTCGTCGGACACGGTGATTGTGCGCGAGTTGGCCTGGTATCCCCGCTGCGCGAGGATCATCTGCGTGAACTCCGTTGCGATGTCGACGTTGGACTGCTCGATCGAACTGCCCATCAGCGTGCCGCGGCCACCGGTGCCCGCCGTGCCGATGTTGGGGATGCCGCCAGCCTGGCTTTCGCCGTAGCGATTGGCTCCCAGCTTCACGAGTCCTTTCGGGTTGTTGAAGTTCGCGAGCGCGATCTGCCCGACGGCCACGGTCTGGCCCGCACCGAACATCGCGATGATGCGGCCTTCGGCATCGACCGACAGACTGCTGATCTCACCAGCCTCCGCCCCGTTCTGCATGATCGACGACGTGCCGGACGCCGATGCATAGCTCGTGATGGACGGCGAATCGGTCGGCGGGGGCGTGATGTCCCAGGTGATGTTGGTCCCCACCGCACCGTTGGCCCACGTCGGTGGCGCCGTGAACGTGATGTCGGCGGTCGGTGCCGTCAACCGGCCCGTGCCGTCGAAGCTGAGCGTACCGGTGGCGAGCTGGAACTCACCCGTGCCGCCGTTGACGTCGGCTTCCGGCACCGTCGCCGTGTACGTCCACGCGCCTGGCGCCGTCTTCTCGAACGAGACGGTCACCACGTGCGCGGCGCCGACGGCGTCGTAGATCTTGATGGGGGTGGTGAAGTTCACGTCGCCCGTCACCAGCGCATCGCGATCGAGGTTGATCAGCGTCCGCACATTCGTCGTCGCTTCCGGCGCACGCAGCACGCCCGGCGGCACGATGATGTCTCCCGGCATGCCCGTCGTGATGATGTCTCCCGTCACCGGGTCGCGTCCGGTGTATCCCTGCACGCGCCACCCGTCTGGCGTCACGAGTTCGCCATCCGCGTTGAACGAGAAGTTGCCCGCGCGGGTGTACGCGCTGCCCTCGCCGTTGTTGACGATGAAGAAGCCGCTGCCCTGGATGGCGACGTTGGTGGACTCGCGCGTGCTTTCGATCGGCCCCTGGCTGAAGACCGGCGAGATGGAGCTGGTCACGGTGCCGAGCCCCACCTGCATGGGGTTCATGCTCATGCCGCCGACGGTCTGGCTCACGAGATCGGCGAAGCTCACCGCACTGCTCTTGTAGCCGATCGTGTTGATGTTGGCGAGGTTGTTGCCAATGACGCTGAGGTACGTCTGGTTGGCGCTCAGGCCGGACAATCCGGCGGAAAAGGATCCGACTGCCATCTCACTTGCCTCCGTTGGTGGCGCCATCGGCGCCTGTCGTGCTGCGTGTCGTTGCGGCATCGCCGCCGTCGCTCGACGAGCCGGTGAGCGTCACGCCGAGTGCCGTCCCGATCTGATCGAGCTTGGCCGAGATCGCGGTGAGCTTCTCGAGTGAGCTGAATGTGGCGAGTTGCGCGATGAACTCGCCGTTGTCCTGCGGTTTGGTGGGGTCCTGGTGCTGCAACTGCGTGGTCAGCAGCTTGAGAAAGGCGTCCTGCCCGAGGTCGCGCGTCCCCGTCGTGGTGGACGCGTGCGTGGCGGGCGTCGAGCCCGTCTGGGTGGTACTGCCGATCGCCGGTGTGCTCACTGGAACGCTCCTGAACGACGCGCCGCCCTGATCGTGGACAGTTCGTCGATGGTCTGCATCTCGCGCCGCGCGGCTTCCCGGTCGAAGTCCTCCCGCGCGCGATCCCTGAATCGCTCGAGCACGCGCCGCGCCTTGCGGGCCTCCTGCGCCTGCCGGAGGCGCATGTCGCGAGTCTCGAGCCTGTCGCGCACCTCGAGGCGGCTCGCCTCGACGTCGCGCGCCTTCACGACAATCCAATTTCGATGCCACGTCAGGAGCACGACGTCGGCGCCGTCGCGCTCCGACGCGTGCGCTGACGCGTAAGCACCTGTCAACCTCTGCTCGGTCGCCGCGAGCGAGGCCTCGGCGTCGTGCAGTTGGCGTTCGGCCCGCGCGAGCGCCTGTTCGGCCCGTTCTTCCGCGCGCTGGCGCATCTGCAGCACCGGCTCGAGCCTAAAGCGGAAGCGCGCCATGCCGATGATGTCGAGTGACGCGGTCTGTCATGACCTGCGCGAAGTGTCGGACGAACGACAGATGGAGACGGGTCGCCACGACTAGAGAGCGGTGAGCGCCTCGACGGCGCTGTCGTAGTCGACCAGATCGCCGGCCGGCTGTCTGAGGAACGCGTCGACCGTCTCACGATGCGCGAGCGCATCGTCGATGCGCGCGCTGGAACCCGCCACGTACGCACCGACGGACACGAGGTCTTCGTTCTCGCGCACCAGCGACAGCCAGTCACGCACCGTCCCTGCCTTCAGTCGATGTTCTGCCGTCGTGACGTCGGGCATCGTCCGGCTCACGCTGGAGAGGATGTCGATCGCCGGGTAGTGATTGCGCGCGCCGAGCGCACGCGAGAGGACCACGTGCCCATCGAGGATGCCGCGCACGCTGTCGGCCACCGGTTCGTTGGTGTCGTCGCCTTCGACGAGCACGGTGTAGATGCCCGTGATCGACCCCTTGCCCTGCACGTTGCCCGCCCGCTCCAGCAGTCCGGGCAGCAGGCCGAACACCGATGGCGGATAGCCCTTGGCCGTCGGCGGTTCGCCGGCGGCCAGACCCACTTCACGCTGCGCCATCGCGAACCGCGTGACCGAATCCATCATCAGGAGCACGTTCTTGCCCTGATCCCTGAACCACTCGGCCATCGCCGTCGCGGCATACGCGGCGCGCATGCGCACGAGCGGAGGGTTGTCGGAGGTCGAGACGACCACCACCGAGCGCCGCCGTCCGTCGGGACCGAGATCGTGTTCGAGGAAGCTGCGCACTTCGCGCCCGCGCTCGCCGACAAGGGCGATCACCGCCACGTCGGCGCCGGTGCCGCGCGCCATCATGCCGAGCAGCGTGCTCTTGCCGACGCCGCTCCCGCCGAACAAGCCCACGCGCTGCCCGCGCCCCATCGTCAGCAACGCGTCGAGCGCTCGCACGCCAGTGCCGATGGGCCTGTCGACAGGCTGCCTGGCCAGCGGATTGAGCGGCGGCGGGTGTAATGGCCCCACATCGCTGGTGAGCAGGGGGCCCAGGTCGTCGAGCGGACGGCACAGGCCGTCGACGACCCGCCCGAGCAGGGCATCGCCCACGGGCACCGCCGCCGGGCGTCCACGCGAGACGATGCGATCGCCAGGCCTGATGCCCGTGGTGCTACCGAGTGGGACCGACTGGAGCAGCGAATCGCGGAAGCCGACGACTTCCAGCAGGAGGGGTGGCGCACCGTCGCGCGAAACGATCTCGCACAACTCGCCCACGCGGACGCGAGGGCCACGCGACTCGACGAGCAGACCGACGCTCCGCACCACCTGCCCGACCATGGGGAGGGGATCGGTCGCGTCGATCTGATCACGATACCGGCCGAGCGAGAAGCTGGCGGAGAAGTCGAGCACCGACATCAGGCCACGCCTCGCCGTGCCGGCAGCGAGACCACCCCATCACCAAGCACCGCGCGTGCAATCTCGTCGACCTGCGCGTCCACCGACGCGTCGATCGTCCCGAACTCGGACTCCACGAGGCAGCCGCCACGCGCGACGCCCGGATCCGGCACCACCTCCACCTGACGCCCGGACAACGGGGCCGTCTGCCCTCCCGTCACGGTGGCGTAATCGTCAGGGTGCAGACGCACGGTCGCCGGTGTGGCGCCACCGAGCCGCTCGAGCGCGATGTGCGCGAGCGCCGCCGTCAGCTCCTGATCGACGCTGACCTCACGGTGCAGGACACGTCGTGCGATCGCGATCGCGAGCTGCACGAGTTCGCGCTCCGTCTGCCGCACCATGCTCTCGCGCAGGCTCGACAACTCTTCGAGCGTCTGCGCCAGGCGCCGCAGCATCGCTTCCGCACGCTTGCCCCCGGCTTCGAGGCCCGCGCGCTCGCCCTGCGCGTACCCCTTCGTGAACGCATCACGTTCGAGCGCGGCAAGATGCGCTTGTTGTTCGGGGGTCGGGGTCGACGGGTCGCCGTTCGGCGAGACGACGGCAGCGCCAGCATGCACGCCTGCCGCAAGGTCACCAGCGTCGACAGGCGTCCAGATGTCGGCCGCCCGTGGCGTGACCGGCAGGCGTTCGCCCGTCTCGATGGGACTCCACGCAAAGCGCTCGACGAGCGCCAGATCCGGTGCCAGCCGACGCGCCTTAGGTGACATAGGGCTCTCCCGCGGCGGCGCCCGTCTGCAGCAGGCCCTCTTCCTCCAGCTTGCGTGCGATGCCGACGACGTCCTGCTGGGCCTTCTCCACTTCCCGCAGACGCACCGCACCGAGGAGTTCGATCTCCTCGCGAATCATGTCCACCGCGCGCTTGGACATGTTCTGGAAGAACCTGTTGCGCATCTCCTCCGAGGTGCCCTTGAGCGCCACGGTGAGCACCTTCTTGTCCGCGCGCTGGACGATCTCGCGCAACGCGTTGTCGTCCACGTGGAGCAGGTCGTCGAAGACGAACATCAGGTGACGGATGGAGACCGCCAGGTCCGGCGTCTGCGTCTCGATGACCTCGAGCACCGACTGGCTGATGCTGCGATCGATGTGGTTGAGCAGTTCCGCCACCGCACGGATGCCGCCATACGACTCGTGCGACGGCGTGCCGCCGAGGGACTTCAGCCGCTGTTCGATGACGGCGGAGATCCGCGAGATGACGTCCGGCGAGATCTCCTCGAGGTTCGCCATGCGGGTCACCACCTCGACGCGGAGCTCCTCGGGCAGGCTCTGCATCAATTGCGACGCGGCGACGGGCTTGAGGTGCGCCAGGATCAGCGCCACCGTCTGCGGATGCTCGCTCTGGATGAACTTGGACAACTGCTGCGGATCGGCGCGTTCGAGGCCCGTGAACGCGCGCGTGGACTTGACGTTCTTCACGACCTGGTCGAGCACACGCTTGGCCAGGTCCGCACCGAGCGACTGGGAGAGCAACTTCGACGCGTAGTCGACGCCGCCCTTGGTCACGTACTCGGCGGCGCGCCACATCTGGTGGAACTCCTCGAGCACGTCGGTCGCCGTGGCGGCAGACACGGGGCCGAGCAGCGCGATCTCGCGAGCGATGGCCTCGATCTCTTCCTCGTTCAGGTGCTTGAACAGCGCGCCGGACGCTTCTTCGCCGATGAGTACGGTGAGGATGGCCGCCTTGCGGATGCCGTTGAGATCGCCTGCCCCCGTGCGGGGCGCCAGTGCCGTGGCCATCGATCAGCCTCGCTCGCCTTCCGCCAGCCAGCCCCGAACGAGCTTGGCCGCGCTCTCCGGTTCGCTGTTGGCGAGGTTCACCATCCGCCGCGTCAACACGGGCTGGCGGCGGTCGCCATCGTTGGGCGCCGCGTCGAGCTGCGCCTCGATCTCGCTCTCGATTTCCTCGATCGTGCGCGGCAACTGATGCGGCATGCCGATCGTGGCCTGCGAGCCTGTCGCCGTCGGCATGGTGAGCAGTCTCCCGAGCACGGGCCTCACGAACAGCAACAGGACCATCGTCACGATGAGTACGGCGGCAACGCCCTTGACCGCGCCACCACCCTGCTCACCCACGCGCTGCCACCACGTCGGCGGGGCCACAGGTTCCGCGACGGGGCTTTCGAACGTCACGTTCTCGACCGTGAGCTGGTCGCCACGCTCGGTGTCGATCCCGAGCGAGGCAGACACCAGGTTCTGCAGCTTCTGCATCGCGGCGGGGTCGCGCGGCTTGCGCCGCGTGCTCACCGCACCGTCCTGCCCCGCGCTCGTGACGTGCTCGTCGTCGACCAGAACCGCGACAGACACCTTCGCCACTTCCCCGCGTGGACGGATGGTGTGGGTCACCGTCTTGCCCACTTCGTAGTTGGCGACCTTGCTGCTGCGCGTGACACCGCGTGACGCCGACGCTGTCGCCACTGGTGTGGGAACCGGCGTGCCGTCCGGCCGCAGGGTGGCCGGCAGGTTCGCCTGCGAGCCCGCGATGCCGCCGACGTTGTCCGTGGTGCCGCCCTCCGTGGTGCTCTGCTCGCTGCGCAGGACGGTGGTCGGGTCGTACTCCTCGCGCGTCTGCTCCTGTGACGCGCCGTGCAGTTGCACGGACACGTTGGCGCGCACGCGCTCGACGCCCACCACGGGTTCGAGCAGGGCGACCACCTTCATCGCCATGTCGCGTTCGTACTTCTGCTGGCGCTCCAGATCGACGCCCGCCATCGCGCCATCGTCGTGTCCGCCGGCGCCACGCGCGAGCGAGCGGCCGTAGCTGTCGATGATGACGACCTGCTCGGGCCGCAGCCCCTCCACGCTCGCGGCGACGAGGTTGGTGATCGACGATGCCGCCTGCGGGGCGAGTCCGCGCGTGCCCTTCAGCGTGAGCGTGACCGACGCCTTGGCCGGCTGTTCCTTCGCGCCGAAGAGCGATTCCTTCTGCATCGCGATGTGGACGCGCGCCGCCTGGACTTCCGAGAGCGTGGAGATGGTGCGCGCCAGCTCGCCTTCGAGCGCCCGGCGGTAGTTCACGTGCTCGAGGAACTCCGTCTGGCCGAACGCCACCTTGTCGAAGATCTCGAACCCGATGCGGCCGCTCGTCGGCATTCCCTCGCCGGCGAATCGCAGACGCAGGGTGTCGGTGCTCCCTGCCGGCACGAGTACCGTCCGTCCACCGTCCTGGAGCCGGTACGTGACGTTCTCGGCGGTGAGACGATCCACCACGCGCGCGGCTTCCTCGCCATTCAGGTCGCTGAAGAGCACACGGTAGTCGGGACGATTCACGTACCAGGTCGTGCCGATCATCAGCGCCATCACGCCGACGAACACGGCGGCGAGCGACACGAGTCTGGCAGTGCCGAGGGAGGCGTGGACAGCCTTGCCCCTCTCGACGAGGGCCTGCATCTGCATGGGTAGAGCCACGGCGGAGTCGAATCCTCGATGCGGTGGTGGGCGCGCCCTAGACGGGCATGCGCATGATTTCCTGGTACGCGCCAACCAGCTTGTTGCGCACCTGCACGCCGAACTGCAGCGTGAGGTCGGCCCGCTGGAGGGCGATCATCGCGTCGTGGACGTCGAGTTGACCGCGGAGCATGCCGGTGACGGCGCTGTTGGCGCTGTCGTGGCCTTCTTCGATCGTCGAGACGAGGCGCGCGAGCGAAGCGCCGAACCCCGACTCCCCGTCGCTTCCGGCCGCCGATGGCGTCGCGATGCCGCCCTTGGTCGCACCTGTCGTCGCGACGCCGGTGATGACCTTTGCTGTGATGGCGTCAACGGCCATGGACTAGCCCCGTCCCAGTTCGAGCGCCCGGCTGACCAGGTCGCGAATCAGGTTGATGGCCGTGAGATTGGCCTGGTAGGCGCGCGACGCGCCCACCATGTCCACCATCTCCTCGGCGGGATTGATGTTCGGCAGTTCCACGAACCCCTCCGCGTCCGCGTCTGGGTGCGACGGGTCGTACCGGCGGCGCGCGGCGGTCTGGTCCTCGACGATCGCCGCCACCTTGACGCCCGTCGCCGCCGCGGCCCCGAGGGCGGTGTCGAAGCTCTGGACCGTGTCGGTGGTCAACACCACGTCGCGCCGGCGATACGGCCGGCCGTCGGGGCCGCGAGACGACTCCGCGTTGGCGAGATTGGAGACCGCCACTTCGATCCGCGTCCGCTCCGCGGTCAGGGCGCTGGCGGCCACACTCACCGCTGTGTTCAGCGTGGACATGAGGCTCTTCCCTACCGCGACTCGTTGATGGCGTAGCGCACGAGCCGGAACTTGGCGGCCAGCGCCGTCTGGGCACGGGCGAACTCGCCGGCCGAGCGCGTCATGTTGAGCAGTTCACGGTCGACCTGGACGGTATTGCCGTCGCGCCGGGCCGCAGCCCCGTCCGTTTCACGCGTGCCGTGACCGCCAATCGCATCGGGCGTCGTCGCGATGTGCCGGCTGTTGGTCACGGCAAGACCGCCCCCCTGCACCTGGGCATCGAGGGCGGTGTCGAAATCGACCTCCCGCGCCTTGTACCCGGGCGTGTTGAGGTTGGCCAGGTTGCTCGACGACACCACCTGCCTGGCAGCAGCCAGGCTGAGGGTCCGTCGCAACTCGCTCATCGTCTGGGCGTCGGAGGTGATGGGAGAGATCGGCATGGCGTCGTTGACGATTCATGTGACGCCGCCGTGTGCCGATTACCGGTTCGGTGGCGTCTGCCAGTGCCTGAGCAAGAAGGACGCCAGCCGGCTGATACGCGTGTTCGCTGAGAAAATCGCGGAAGCGGGGATGCGCGCGTGTGACGGCGCACCGGAGGGATTGTCGGGAGTCCGACGATCGCCGATCAGTGCCTGGCGCGGAGGGCGGCTTCGATCCGGCCCAGACGCGTCTCGATGCCTTCGAGTCGCAGCAACAGGGCCTGCCGCAGGTCGACCGCGTCCTTCTGGGAGACGGCCTTGCTCAGGCGTCGATTCTCCGCGTGCAGGCCTTCGATCGCGTGAATGCGCTGCAACACGACATCGATCTGGCCGAGAGAAAACGGCTTGGTGAGATAGTCATACGCGCCGAGTCGCACGGCCTGAATCGCTGAATCGAGCGAGGCGAACCCGGTGACGATCACCACATACGCGTCGGGGTTTCGCGTCCGCGCTTCCTGGAGCACCGCCAGACCGTCGGCGCCAGGCAAGTGGAGATCCGTAATCACCAGGGAGAACCGGCCGGCATCGCGCTCGAGGGCGCGAAGCGCCGCAGGGCCATCGGCGGCACCGACAACTTCGTAATCGCGTGCACGGAAATACTCCGAGAGGAGCTCACGGATATCTCCCTCGTCCTCGACGACCAGCACTGCCCGCCGTTCCTGCCCCAGCGCCACGCGTTCTCCTCGTTCGACAGCATCCTACTTGAAGCACTGCCCTGACGACTCATCGACCGACGCGGCGCGATCATAAAGTCCAGGTGTCGGACGACCGACAATCGTGTTTGACATGTACGACACCTCGGTTCGATACTTCGTCTCTCGACAGTCCGCGAGACGCTCCCTGCCGCAACTGTCGTCGCCGCGCGTGTTGGCGTCTTCCGCCCGGAGGCCTCAGTGAGCACTCGTCCGCAGCCGTCCGTCCTCGTGGTCGAAGACGAAGCCGAGCTTCGCCAGACCATCGCAGAGTCGCTCACCGAGCAGGGGTTCATCGTCGCCCAGAGCCCAGACGGCGCCGATGCGCTCGAGCGGCTCAAGGGCTTCGCGTACGACGCCATCGTCATCGACCTCCGACTGCCCGACGCCGACGGTCTGGACGTGCTCGACGCCGCCGTCTCCCGCTACCCCGATATCCTGCCCGTGATGGTCACCGGATTCGGTGGAGTCACCGAGGCGGTGTCGGCCATGCGCCGCGGGGCCATCGACTTCCTGATCAAGCCGTTCCAGTTGTCCCAGCTCGCCCGCGTCCTGGCCACCGCGCTCGAACAGCGCCGACTGCGCGAGGAGAACGCGGATCTGCGCGCCCAGTTGCGCGATCGCTACAGGTTCGACAGTGTCATCGGCCACAGCTCGGCGATGCGGCAGGTCTTCTCCACGCTCGAGCTCGTGGCACCCATGAACAGCACGGTCCTCATCCAGGGTGAGACGGGGACCGGCAAGGAACTCATCGCGCGGACGATCCACCACAACAGTCCGCGGGCGGACCAGCGCTTCGTTGCGTTCAACGCGGCAGCGATTCCCGAGCCGCTGGCCGAGGCCGAGCTCTTCGGTCACGCCAAAGGTGCGTTCACGGGAGCGGTGCAGGCCCGGATTGGCCGTTTCGAGCTCGCGCATCGCGGCACGCTGTTCATCGACGAAGTCGCGCTGATGACGCTACCGATGCAGGCCAAGCTGCTGCGTGCGCTGCAGGAGAAGGAAATCGAGCGCGTCGGCGAGAGCCGGTCGATCAAGTTCGACGCCCGGATCGTCGCGGCGAGCAATCTCGACCTCAAGAAGATGGTGAAGGACGGGACGTTCCGCGAGGACCTGTACTACCGGCTGCACGTCATCCCCATCACCCTGCCGCCCCTGCGCGACAGGAAGGAAGACATTCCGCTGCTGGCTCGCCACTTCGTGCAGAAGTCCTGCCGCAACAACAACCTGCCGCCGCGCACCCTCACGCAGGACGCGATGCGGGCGCTCATGAACTACAGCTGGCCGGGCAACATCCGCCAACTGGAGAACGCCGTCGAGCACGCGGTGGCGATGACCGGGCAGGATTCGGAGGTTCAGGCGCGCGCGCTGCCCGAGGATGTCTCCGCCCCGGCCGCGTCCCTGATGATGCCGAGCGTGGCGATTCCCGATGAGGGCATCAACTTCACGCAGGTCGTGTCGCAGCTCGAACGCGAACTCATCGTGCGCTGCCTCGAGAAGACCGGTGGCAACAAGCGCCAGGCCGCTCGCCTGCTTCAGCTCAGTCGCACCACGCTCATCGACAAGCTGAATCGTCTGAACGTCGCCACGCCGGCCGAAGACGTCTCTGCCACGGCGTAGCCGTCAGCGGGCGGGAACGCGAAGTTCGGCGACGTTCGGGCTCACGAATCGCAGACTGCCGCCATTGACGTGCGCGAGTGCGCGCGCGGCCGTCAATCCGAGGCCGACCGCGCCGTCCCGCGTGGTCATGAACGGGCGGAAATACTCCTCATGACGTGACAGGTCGATCCCTGCCCCCGTGTCGGCGACGGTGAGCACCAGCAGGTCGCCGTGACGTCCGTAGGCAATGCGGACAGTGGGTTCGGGCCGTCCGCTCACCGCCTGCTCGGCGTTCAACACCAGATTGACCAGCACCTGCTCGAAATGCTGCGAGTCCATGCGCGCCGTGGCCGCATCCTCGGTGGTCGGCTCGACGTGGACCGCCACACGAGCCCGGGCCAGGTGATACCGCCGGAGATTCAGCGCGCGCTCGATGCTCTTGGGCACGTCGGTTGCCGGTGAGGCCTCATCGCGCCGCGCGTAGTTCATCAGCTCCCGCAACAGGCCGGAACACCGCACGGCCTGCCCGTGAATCCGCTGCAGCTTGTGGGCCACATCGTCCGAGATGCCCGGTCGCGACGCGATGATCTCGCCGAGACCGCCGATCACCTGAAGCGCGTTGTTGATCTCGTGCGTCACATTGGGCAGCACGACTTCCAACGTGATCAGCCGGTTGGCAAGGACGATGTCTGCGGGGCTCAGGTCGCGAGCGGGAGAACCCGGCCCTTCGCGGGCCAGGGACGGCGGATCGGAAGTGGACACAACGCTCCTTGTCGGCCGCCCATACTACCTCAAGCCGCAGCCCGGCGAGCCGATTGGATGTGGTCAGCACCGAACCCGTGCTCGCCACGCGCGTGCCGGGCATGGCGAATTCCGCGCTGTACGCGCGATGGTGCCGACGATGCGCCAGACCTGCATGCCGCAGCCGTCTGCGACGCCACCAGTCTCCCGAGTCACAGGTACGGATTCGGCTGCACGGCGGCTGGCGACCGCGTGCTTGACGACGGTGTCTGCCCCTATCTGGACCTTGATGACGCCTGGTTCGAGACGACGGACGTGATGGCGCCTGCCGTGTTCAGCGCGGCACGTCAGAGCCTCGGCCAGACGGGCGATCCCCGAGAACCTGTCTGACCTTCGCGAGCAGACCTTCGAGCGTGAAGGGCTTCTGCAGGAAGCTCGCGCCGTTGTCGAGCATGCGACGATCGCCGATGGCCTCGTCGGCGTATCCCGATACGAAGATCACCTTCAGGTCGGGCCGCTGCTGCAGGAGGCGCTTGGCCAGCGCCGGTCCGCCCATGGTCGGCATCACGACATCGGCGATCAGCAGGTCGATTGTCGGCAACGTCTCGGCCACCGCCAGCGCCTGCTGCCCATCGTCGGCCGAATGCACGATGTAGTCGTGGCCGGCGAGCCATTCGTGAATCAACTCACGCACGCCGACCTCGTCCTCGACGAGCAGCAGCGTCGTCTGCGACGGTGGCAGAACGGGTGGATCGGCAGGGGCCGCGGCAATGACGCCAGCCTCTGCCTGAGTCACGGGCTCTGCGTCGAACAAGGGCAGCAACTGCTCGTCGGCGCGCGGCAGGTAGATCCTGATGCGCGTACCGGCGCCGAGCTCACTGTCCACCCAGATGTAGCCGCCGCTCTGCTTGACGATGCCGTACACCATCGACAGCCCGAGCCCGGTGCCCTGACCGGGTGGCTTGGTGGTGAAGAACGGCTCGAACGCGCGGGCCTTGGTCTCGGCGTTCATGCCGGTGCCCGTATCGGTCACGGCCACCAGCACGTAGGGGCCCGCAACCACGAAGAACGGCTCGCCGTCCACCGAGCGGGTCAACTCGACGTTGGCCGTCTCGATGGTGAGCAGGCCGCCATCACGCATGGCATCACGCGCGTTGACGGCCAGGTTCATGAGCACCTGCTCGAGCTGGACCGGATCGGCCTTGACGGGCCAGAGATCATCGGCCAGATACGTCCGCAACTCGACGTCCTCGCCGATCAGGCGTCCGAGCAACTGCTCCACGTGGAGCACCACGTGGTTGACGTCCAGCAGTGACGGCTGCAACACCTGCTGGCGGCTGAACGCGAGCAGTTGTCGCGTGAGAGCCGCCGCCCGATCGCCGGCCTTGTGGATCTCCTCCGCGTTGCGGCGCAGCGGATCGTCCTTGGGAATCTCTCGCAGCAGGATTTCCGTGTACCCGCCGATCGCCTGCACGAGGTTGTTGAAGTCGTGCGCGATGCCGCCGGCCAGCCGGCCGATGGCCTCCATCTTCTGCACGCTCTGGAGGCGGATCTGGCTCTGGAGGAGCCCCTCTTCGGTGACCTGCCTGAGGATCGCCGTGGCCAGGATGTTGCCGAGCGCCTGGAGGAACGTCAGGTGTTCAGTGCTGGGGAGCCCGTCAGTGAGGTTCAGGACGGCGATCACTCCGAGGGGGTGGCCGATGCCGTCGAGGCGCACGCACGCCATCGACTCGACGCCGTGATCGCGCAGCACGGCCGGCAGGCCGAACTCCGGGTGCGAGGGCAACGCGTCGACCAGCCGCGTGGGTTGCTGAAGGATGTACCTGCCGAACGAACCAGGCCCCGTGCTGAGCGACATCCTGTTGATGACGCCAGCCCGCCAGCCGACGCCGGCGCGCATCAGCAGCGCATCGCCACCCGGAGAACGTTCGAAGAAGACCGCGTGCTCGGCCTGCGTGACCTCGCGCGCCGCGCGCATGCCCGCCTCGAGCAGGTCGCTCAGGGGCGCGGACGACAACGCGCGTGCCCCGAGATCGGCAACCGTCTGGAGCGCACGCGCGGGATTCACGGGATCAGGAGGCCTTTGACGTCGTGGCCTGCAGCGCCTCGACGCGCTGGCGCGCGTCGGCGGCGTAGGGACTCTGTGGGAACTCGTCGACCACGCGCTGGAGCGTCTGAGCGGCCTCCGCCGCACGACCAGCGGCCTGATAGGCATCGGCGAGCTGGACCAGTACGGCGTCTGTCGGCAGCGGGCCGTCGCGGCGCTGCGAGAGTTCCTGCAGCAGGGCGATCGCAGGATCGAACTGCTGCTGGCGCACCTGCATGCTGGCGAGTCCGAGGGCGGCCATCCGTCCGAGCAACGTCGGGGCCCCTGCCTGATCACGCACCTGCGTGAAGGCCGTGGCCGCCTCCTGCGGACGGTCGGTCTCCGCGTAGAGCGACGCCGCGTAGTAGCGGGCCCGCAGCCCGGCGTCGGTGCGCGCGTACGCGTCGGCGGTGGCAAGCAGTTGCTTCAGGGCAGCGTCGGCACGCGCGAGGGCTGTCGGATACGTCTCGGTCGACGGCGGCGCCGCGGCCGTCAGGTCGATCGCGCTGCCGAGCGGGGCACTCATGACCTCGAGCGCGGCGGCCAGCTGCGTCTGCGCCCGCTCTTCGGTCCTGGCCGTGAAGGCCCGATACCCGAAGAATCCCCCTACGAGCAGCAGGACGGCGACCGTCCCCAGCGCGATGGTGCGCCCGTGCTCGGCCAGGAGCACACCCAGCGTCCCCAGGGCGTCTGCCGCTTCGTTGTGCTTCAAGAACTCACGTTCAGCTTTGTCCATGGCATTGTCCGGCCCCGGGGCTCCCCCGCTGGGACCGATGGTGAGCGTGCCCGGAGTCGAACCGGGGACCTGCCGCTTAGGAGGCGGCCGCTCTATCCATCTGAGCTACACGCTCACGCGCCGCAACCAGGGTGCCCATCCCTCTGATGGACCTCCGTGCTGCAGGAGCATCCGCCATGATGCACCGTGGCACCACGCCGGAGCAAGGCATCACTGACCAGACGGTCGGTTACGCGTCGTACTGCATCACGGCGTGGACGGGCACGGTCCCGAGTCGCGCGCGGCCATCGAGGAAGGTGAGTTCCACGAGGAAGGCGCAGCCCACGATGTCTCCGCCGAGCCCCGACACGAGTTGGATCGTCGCCGCCGCCGTCCCCCCCGTCGCGAGCAGGTCGTCGACGATGAGGACGCGCTGCCCGGGCGTGATGGCGTCGGCGTGGACCTCCAGCGTGTCGGTACCGTACTCGAGCGCATACGACACGCCTACCGACTTGGCGGGCAACTTCCCCGGCTTTCGCACCGGCACGAACCCGGCCTGCAGACGGTCTGCCAGCGCCGCGCCGAAGATGAAGCCGCGGCTCTCCATCCCGACCACCAGATCGACACCGGCGTCGTGATACGGCTGCCCCATCGCATCGAGCGAGAGGCGCAGCCCCTCGGCATCGCGCAGCAACGTGGTGATGTCGTAGAAGAGAATTCCCGGTTTCGGAAAGTCAGGGACGTGACGAATCTTGCTCTGGAGCAGCTGTGTGGTCATCTGAATCGGTCCTTCCGTGGGGCCGTCGCGTGTGACCAACTCGGCGGCAAAGACGTGATCGTAGCAATTCCTGCGCTGTCGGAGAACACCGGGTTTGCAGTTTCTGCAACGTGCCGCTCGTGCGCGCGTGACTGCGCTGAATGAGTGCGGCGGTGGCGTCATGGCGCGGCAATTGCGTAAGGGCATGACGGACGTCGGGAGGTTGGCCCGCTCCATCTCCCGAGTGGCGAGCGCCCTCGGGGAAGGAGGCGTCCAATGTGTCGGATGTCGAAGGCGGCCGCGGCCGCCGTACTCGCACTGCTGCCCGGCGTGGCTGCCGCGCAGAGCGTCAACATGGGTCACACGTTCCACGCGCTCGAAGCGCGTGCCACGCGGGTCACCACCACGTTCCCCGACGTCATCGTCGACGTCAGGCGTGGGGGCGACCGCCGCATCGAGGCGGTGGTGCGCTCTCGCAGAGGCGACGTGCGCGGTCGCCTGCATGTCGGCGCCGATGGCCGGCGCGCGCGCTGGCAGGGCGCGCGCCCCGGGCGCGGCCCTGTGGATTTCGATCTACCGAACCAGGCGACGGTGAGCCTCGACTGGGCCGCTCATCAGGTTCACGCGCTGCAAGACGATGAGGCCAATGATGAGGGAGAGACCAACGACATCGCCGGCGCGAACGGCGCGTGGGATGGGCACGTCAGGCGGAGTCGTCGCGCGCTCGCGCGCGCGGGGCGATCGGCGGGACAACTCGCCGCGCGCGTCGAGCGGGTCGAGACGGAGTTTCCCGGGCTGGTGATCCGTGCGGAACTGGATCGCCATGCACGCCCCGAGAAGTCGGCGCGGCGAACGCACGCTTCCAAATGGACCGCCACGATCGTGGATCCGCAGACGGGAGCGAAGAAGGGATTCGTGCGCTGGTTCGAGAGCGCGCAGGTGCTCACCTGGAAGATCGAAGGCGGGAGTCAGGGCGTGATCATGCCCGACCGGTTGCCCGAAGGATGGACGTTCACACCCACGATGGCGTGGGCGAACGTGCAGGCGTTCCAGTTCGCGACGCAGCAGGCCAGGAGTCTTGAACCAGCCGACCCCCTGGCCATGATGATGCGCGGTGTGTTCGACAGGCCCACGATCGGTGCGCCGCTCGCGCAACTGGCCCGCGCCGTTGCGCCGATGCCCGCCCTGACACTGATGGGCGCGGCAGACGTTGCAGCACGTGCGACGGACGTGCCGCTGCTCGATCGTCTGCTGCCGCGGTCGTGGGGCTATCTGAGGGGCGCACTGATGAACGAGCCCGGCTGCGACAACCTGCACTGGCTCGACGGAACGGTGTTCAGGGCCTGCTGCGATCGCCACGATCTCTGCTACGAAGCCAACGGCTGCAACTCGAACAGCTGGTGGTGGCCCTTCGCAGGGAGCTGGTCGTGCCAGCGATGCAACGTGACCGTGGTGCACTGCTTCTGCACGCTCTCCAACCCGTACTACTGCGGCGGGGGCGCCGACGGCGGCAACGGAGGTGGTGGGGCCGGCGGCCCCGGTGGCGGCTGCACGTCCGTGGCAGGCGGCTTCTGTCCCGTCGACTGCATGAACTGTCTGGCCCATTGACGTACAGATCTCCCGGCCCCGGAGCCATCGCGCACCGGGGCCGGCCTTCAAGGGAGCACACCGATGGCGATGTGGACCGTGGGAGTGGCGGTGGCAGTCTGGACGGCCGGGCGCGTGGTGTTGGGCGCGCAGTGGACGGGCGTCGAGGTCTCCCCCGGCGTCTGGCAGGACGGCGTTTCCCTGCGCCAGTGGGCGGTCCTGTGGATCCTGTTGGTGGCGGCCGGTGCGGCGGTCGCACCTCGCCTGTCTGGCTGGCCGTATCGTCTCGCCGCCCTCGTGCCGTTACTGGCGTGGATCGCCTGGTCGCTCAGCGCAGGCACCCTGGCGCCCATGGCTCTTGTCATCTACGGTGCGCCCACCGTCGCCACATGGGGAGCCGGCCTGCTGGCGCGGGATATGGTCTCGCGTCGTTGACCGCGTTACGATCCGACGCCATGCGTGCATCAGTGTGTCTGCTGGCTGTCGCCCTCCCCTGCCTGTTCGCGGCTGCCGTACGGGCAGAGGTCCACAAGTTCACGCCGACGGTCGGCGTCTCGACGTTCGCCGTGCGGGAGCCCATCCTCCGCATCAAACCGGGCGACATCGTCGAGACGCGCACGTTCTCGAAGCCGGGCGACTACTACGAGCGCCCGGGCGGGCCATGGCCGGGCGACGTCGGACCGTTCCTCATCGAGGGACTCACGACCAACGACACGCTGGTCGTGAAGATCGTGCGCCTGCGTCCGAATCGCGATACGGCCGTCTCCTCCGTCTCGCCGATGGGGATCAGCGGCGTGGCGGGCGACTCGCGTACGCGCGTGCTGAACGAGCCGCTACCCGCGCGTCGTTTCGTGTGGCAACTGGACAGGCAGCGCAATGTCGGCATCCTCGACCTGCCCAATTCGGCGAGCAAGCGGATCGAGTTGCCCCTGAGCCCGATGCTGGGGCGGGTTGCCGTTGCGCCCGCAGGCCAGGAAGCGTTCGGCGGACTGTGGCCGGGCAACTTCGGCGGCAACATGGACACGTCGGACATCCGCGAAGGCACGACCGTGTATCTGCCCGTGTTCCACGACGGCGGGTACTTCTACTACGGCGACGGCCACGCGCTCCAGGGCGATGGCGAGATCGTCGGGTCGGGCCTCGAGACGACGATGGACGTGACGCTGGCGTTCGATGTGATCAAGGGCCAGCGCATCGCCTGGCCGCGTATCGAGGACGAGACGCACATCATGGTGGCCGGCAGCGTGCGGCCGCTCATCGACGCCTTCCGGATTGCGCACGTCGAAATGATTCAGTGGCTCATCGACGACTACGGCTTCGAGAAGATGGAGGCCTATCAGGTCCTCTCACAGGCAGGCACCGCCCGCGTGGCCAACGTCGTCGATCCGAACTACACGGTCGTCGCGAAGTTCCCGAAGTCGGCCCTGCCACCACGCGTGCGGCGAGCACCGTAGGTGCGCTCGTGTCCTACTCCGCGCGCAGCACGCTGGCCAGCGACGTTCGCGTGGCGCGCGCCGTGGGGATGACACTGCCGAGCGCCGCGGCGGCCAGCAGCACGAGCACGCCTGCGCCGTACGAGAGCTCATCGATGGCGCTCACGCCGAACAGCCGCGACATCATCACCCGCGTGACGGCGAACGCCGCGACGAGCCCGCAGGCGACATCGACGAGCACATCGCGAAACGCACGATGGGAGGCTTTGTGAGCGTCGTCCGTCGGCGTGCCCACGCCGCCAGCGCTCCGGGCTGGACACCATACGTCCAGTACTCACCCGACTCCTCGAGCACGCTCAACACCTTCCCCGACGCCGTGACGTCGGCGAGGACGCCGCCGCCTGGCGAGAACGATGTCCGGCGACGCCCATGAACGCAAAGGGGCGCTTCCGGAGAAGCGCCCCTTCTGAAATCCATCGCAAGTCCGCAAGCGGCTTGCTGTCCGTTGGTCGGGGCGAGAGGATTCGAACCTCCGACCTCTCGGTCCCGAACCGAGCGCTCTACCAGGCTGAGCCACGCCCCGACAACCCGCCGAGTCTACAACGGGACACCGCGCGGCCGCAAGCGACAGGCAGTTCGCGGCTCGAGGCGTACGGACCGAGTTGGAGCCAACAACCAGTTGGCGCTGGCCAACCGGTTGCCCGGTGCCGGCTTGCCGGTTGCCGGACTCTGAATCCCGATTCATGTTCCCCACCGGCCCGCCGATTGGGTCCGTATGACCGCGATTCTCTCTGTCGGCAGCGTTGGCCACGACAGCCCATCCGCGCGCGTGGACCGGACGACGGTAGCCATCGGCAAGGCACTCACCGAGACGCGGCGCGACGGCGAGGCGATGGTGCGCCTCATCGAAGCCGCGGCGGCCTCGGGCAAGGGCCAGCACGTGAACTACCGCGCCTGAGTGCCCTGCGTGACCCGCGCCACGAGCGCGCCGGTCGCGGCGAGCGCGGCGTGCGCGGTGAGGTCCGCATGGAGCGGCGTCACCGAGATGAGACCGCTGCGGACGGCCTCGTAGTCGGTGCCGTCCTGCTCGGCCCAGATGAACCGGCCCTCGTCGAACCAGAAGTACGGGCGTCCCCATGGATCGGTCCGCCGCATGACGCTCGTCGTATGCGTCCGCGACGCCTGCACCGTCGTCGCCCACCCGCCAGGCACGCCCCGCGGGACGTTCACGTTCAACAACACACGCGAAGGCAGTCCCTGCTCGAACACGCCGCGCGCCACGTCGGCGCCGGCGGCAGCCGCGTGCGTGAAGTCGTAGTCGTCGCTGCGCTGCAGCGACACCGCGATGGCCGGCACGCCGAGCAACAGGCCTTCGAGCGCGCCACCCACCGTGCCCGAGTACGTCACATCGTCGCCAACGTTCCAGCCCTTGTTGATGCCCGAGACGAGGAGGTCCGGCAGTCGTCCGCCGAGGACGTCGGCGATGGCGATGTTGACGCAGTCGGCGGGTGTGCCATCCACGGCGTGGACGTCAGGCTCGATTTCGCGCAGTCGCAACGGGCGCGACAGCGTGAGCGCGTGCCCGATGGCACTGGCTTCACCCACCGGCGCGCAGACCACAACGCGCCCGAGCGGTGCGAGCGCCGCGGCGAGGACGTGAAGCCCCTCCGATTCGACGCCGTCATCGTTTGTAAGAAGAATCGTACGCATCTATCATCCTGGGAGCATGCGCGCACCGTTCGATGCCGTTCTGCTCGTGTCGTTCGGCGGTCCGCAGGGGCCCGACGACATCCGTCCGTTCCTGGCCAACGTGCTGCGTGGCCGCCGGATCCCCGCGGAGCGGATCGAGGAGGTGGCGCATCATTACGAGTTGTTCGGCGGCGTCTCTCCGCTCACGGCGTCCACCGAAGCACAGGCCGACGGACTGCGCGAAGCGCTCGCGGTACGCGGACTGCCGCTGCCAGTGTACGTGGGCATGCGCAACTGGTCGCCGCTGCTGCCGGACGTCCTCGCGCGCATGGCTCGCGATGGCGTCACACGCGCCATCGGTGTCCTGGCCGCCGCGCATCGCTCCTACTCGAGCTGCGGACAGTATCGCGACAACGTCATGCAGGCGCGCGAAACCGTCGCCGCAGCCGGCCATCGTCCCGTCGACGTGACGTACGTCGACGACTGGCATGTGGACGAGGGCTTCCTCACGGCGGTGGTCGATCACGCACGCGCAGCACGCGCCATGTTGCCTTCCGCTCACCAGGCCACGGCGCGGCTCGTGTTCACGGCGCACAGCGTGCCGACGAGCATGCCAGGTGCGCAGACCTATCACGCGCAACTGCGAGAGTCGGCAGCCGCCGCAGCCACGCGTCTCGGCGTCGACGACTGGGGCCTCGTCTTCCAGAGCCGCAGCGGGCGTCCGGAAGATCCCTGGCTCGAACCCGACGTCAACGACTACCTGCGCGACGAACACGCCGCGGGAAGACTCACCAGCGTGGTCCTCAGCCCGATCGGCTTCGTGTGCGATCACATCGAGGTGCTCTACGACCTCGATCACGAGGCGCGCGAGACGTGCGACGCCCTCGGCCTGCCGATGGCGCGTGCATCATCGGTGAACGCCCATCCCGCGTTCGTGGGCACGCTCGCCGACGCCGTCGCGCGCACGTGGACCCGCTACGCACACGGCATTCCCCTCACGCTCGTGCATCCGGAACACCCGAACGCGAGGGAACTCCCGCCGCCCGTGACGCCAGCCGTGGAACGGCATCACTCACCGCACACGTAGCCGCCGGATTTCATACGGCGGACGGCCATCACTGACTGCCGGACAAGTCCGGCAGCTACGAGTAGAGCGTCCGGTCCCTACGGGCAGGAGTCCGACGACTACGCGTTCTGCGTGGCGCAGTGCTTGTCGAAGGCGGCGGTCAGTGCCGCGGCGATGCCGTCGGCGGTGTTGCCCTCGATCTGGTGGCGCTCCATCATGTAGACCAGCTTGCCATCGCGAAGAATGGCCGCCGACGGCGACGAGGGCGGATAGCCGGTGAAATAGCCGCGCGCACGCTCGGTGGCCTCGATGTCGGCGCCGGCAAACACCGTCACCGCCCGATCGGGACGCGTGGCGTGCTGCATGGCGCGCGCGATACCCGGGCGCGCCTTGCCGGCCGCGCATCCACACACCGAGTTCACCACGACGAGCGTGGTGCCCTGGCTGGTCAGCGCGCCGTCCACGTCGGCAGCGGTCCGCAGTTCGGTGAAGCCGACGTCTGTGAGTTCTTCACGCATCGGGGCAACGAGAAATTCGGGATACGGCATCTGTACTCACTCCTTGGAGGAACGCGCCGCGTCGTGCGCGGCGACGAGGAAGTCCACGAACGGCACCCACGGATCGAAACCGATCACGGTCGGGGCATCGACAACGAAGTTCGACAACGCGTTGAGATCGTAGAAGTACGGCTGGCCGTCGCGATCGTCGATGACGTACTCCACACCACCGACCTCGATTCCGGCAGCCGTGGTCATGCGCACGACGACATCGACGATGTCGGCGGGCGGATGCGCCTGCACGAAGCGGCGTGCCGGCGCGGGCGGCTCGACCACGCAGTTGCCACCGAGCGCAACGGCGCCACTGGCGACATCAGCGCTCGCAGCCGCCGCGGAGCCAGGCGGTGGCAACTCGCAGTGATCGGCGGGACACAGGTTGAAGCTCTGCCCCGTCACGGGCACGTGAATCGCGTACAGGTATCGCCCGTCGAGCACTTCCACACGCGTGATGTGGTTGTCGCGCGCCGGGATGAACTCCTGCACCAGCGCAAGGCGATCGACGCCGAAGTCCAGCTGCCCCGTCTCGACAGCCTCCCGCAGCTCGCGCTCGCTATCCACGCGCCGGACGCCCGCCCCGCTGCCACCCACGCTCGGTTTGACGACCACCGGCCAGCGCAAGCCTGCCGTTGCCGCCACCGCCACGCTCGCGTCGTTGATCACGCGCGTCTTCGGGATCGGCAATCCCATGTCGGCCAACAGCGCCATCTGCCGTGCCTTCGAAATCTCGAAGCCGTACGCCCGCGATCCGTTGATCACGCGCACGCCACCGGCCTCCATCGACTCCAGGTACTGCAGCGTCGGCAGGATGCCGTGACCATGTCCGCGACGATCCGCCGACGGACTCATCCTGTTCACCAGCAGATCCGGAGCCGCCGCCCGCGCCGCCGGGTCGTGACGCCAGTCCGGTGCGAACAGGAGCGATGCCGCGTCGACACGCCTGTACGGCACACCGCGCTCGTCCAGCGCCGCGAAGAGGCGCGCGAACCAGCGCGGGTGCTCGTAGAGGACGTCGATCACTTCGTCGTCTCCTTCAACAAATCCGTCGCGTCATCGTCGGGCAGATCGACGGGTCCCTGCATCCGGGCATAGGCATAGAACCCGCCGAAGATGACGACGATGAGGCCGAGCGAGAGCCACTTCGGGATGGCGAAGTGGATGTAGCCGACCTGATGCCCGTACTCGACGAGCAGCTTGATGCCCACCCACGCGATGATCACGAACGCGCCGTCGACGAGCGCCGGATACCGCTGCACCACACTGAGCAGCTGTCCGATCAGCAGGCGCATCGCCACGATGCCCAGCAGCCCGCCGGTGATGATCACCCACAGCTTCGGCGACATCGCCACGGCCACGAGAATCGAGTCGATCGCGAACACGATGTCGGTCAGTTCGACCTTGATCACCGTGGTCCAGAACGCCCCGAGACCGAGCCAGCTGGTGGCCGGTTTGATCGCCTTGCGATCCTCGCCCCCACCACCCCGGAAGTGCTGAATGGGCAGCCAGAGCAGGTAGAGCGCGCCCACCAGCTTCACCCACGCGAGTCCGATCATGTACGCCGCAAAGAGCGTGGCGAGCGCGCGGAACGCGAAGGCGCCGAGGATGCCGTAGCGGAGCGCCTGGCGCTGCTGCTCGCGAGGGAGCGAGAGCACCAGAATCGCGAGGACGAGCGCGTTGTCGGCGCTCAGCAGGCCCTCGAGCAGGACGAGCAGCCCAATGGTCAGGAGATCTGAGAAAGCGAAATCCACGGTGCCTCGGTGGCCACTCGTACCGGACGGGATGCCCGGGGCGAGCGCACGAGGTCCAGTATGCGTCATGCGCCGGACCTCCGCCTACGGCGAGCGCAGGACGGCCCACCGTGCCGGATAGCGACGCTGCGACTCATTACATTGACATGTATCGTATCAATCTCTATACTCGTGTCGTGTCAATGACTGACAATCGCTCGCGGGTCCCGGCGCCCGCCGACGAGGGATTCATCCTCATCAGCATGGCGGCCCGGCATCTCGGCATGCACCCGCAGACGCTCAGGAAGTACGAGCGCCTCGGTCTCGTGCGGCCCACTCGTACCCTCGGCAGCATGCGCGTCTATTCACGCGACGAACTGCAGCGCCTGCGCGCCATCAAGCACCTGGTGGACGAGGCGGGCGTCAATCTCGCCGGCGTTCAGCGCCTGCTCGAAGTAGCGGAGGTGCTCCAGCGCATCAGGCCGCTGGCCGATGGCGCCGATGGCTCACGTGCGTCGCTGCGGCGGCTCGTGCAGGAACTGGATCGCCTGGGCGAGCGGCTCGGGTTCTGAGGAGGCGGCATGGAGTTTCGTGACTACTACGCCACGCTCGGCGTGTCCCGGACCGCGTCCGCCAGGGAGATCAAGCAGGCCTTCCGACGGCTGGCGCGCAAGCATCACCCCGACGTGAACGCCGGTAACAGTGCCGCCGAGGCGAAGTTCAAGGAGATCAACGAGGCGTACGAGGTGCTCGGCGACGAAGACAAGCGTCGCAAGTACGACGAACTCGGCGCCAACTGGAAGGCCTACGAGCAGGCGCAGCGCGCGGGGTACGACCCGTCGGCCGGCGGCGGGAACCCGTTCGGCGGCGGCAATCCGTTCGGCGGACAGAGCGGCCCTCGCAGCGTCACGCCCGAGGAGTTCCAGGAGATGTTCGGGGGCGGCGGCGGCGCCAATCCCTTCTCCGACTTCTTCACGACGTTCTTCGGCGGACAGGGCGAGGGCCAGCCGCGTGGTCGATCCCGTGCGCGAGCACGGCGTCAGCCCGCGGCGCCCGAGCACGAACTGCCCGTGAGCCTCGAAGAAGCGTTCACGGGCACCACGCGGCGCGTCACGCTCACGGGTCCCGAGGGCGAGCGTTCGCTCGAAGTGCGCTTCCCCGCCGGCATCCGCGAGGGTCAGAAGGTCCGCGCGGCATCGGGCGGTGGCGACGTCTACTTCCGCGTGCGGCTCGCGCCCCATGCCCGCTTCGAACCGCGCGGCGACAACGACCTCGCCACGCGCGTGTCGATCCCGATTCCGACGGCCGTGCTCGGCGGCGAAGTCGAGGTCATGCCGCTCGTCGGCACGCGCATTCGCGCGCGCGTGCCGGCGGGTACCAGGTCGGGCGCGGTGCTCCGGCTCCGCGGCCATGGACGGCCGGTGCTCGGCAAGTCCGGCCAACGCGGCGACCTGCTGGTGACCCTGGATCTCCAGGTGCCCACGGAGCTCACACCGGAAGAGCGCAGCCACTACGAAGCCCTGGCGGCCCTGCGTACGCAGCCCGCATAGGCAGCCGACTCGTTCGGCGGATGTCTGGACAGTACACCTGACCGCATCGACTCGACATCGAACGGGGAGGACGAACCAATGAATCTGAATCGACTGACAGAAAAGGCCCAGGAGGCCGTCGTCGGCGCGCAGCAACTCGCCACGCGCCTCCATCACTCGCACGTGGATCCCGAGCACCTGCTCGTCACGCTGGTGACCCAGCAGGGCGGTATCGTTCCATCGGTGCTGCGCAAGATGCAGATCGACCCGGCGGCGCTGGCAAAGACGCTCGACGCCGATCTCGCGAAGCGCCCGACGGTCCATGGCGGCAGCGACGTGGGCGTCGGTCCGCGCCTGCGCGCGGTGTTCGACGGCGCTGAGAAGGAAGCGGCACAGCTCAAGGACGAGTACCTGAGCACCGAACACTTCCTGCTGGCCATCGCCGGCGAGGGCGGACGCACGCCCGCCGCACAGGCGTTCCAGGCCGTGGGGGCCACGCGCGACAAGATCCTGGAGACGCTCGTCGCCGTGCGCGGCACACAGCGCGTCACGGACCAGAGTCCCGAAGCCAAGTACGAAGCGCTCGAGAAGTACGGGCGCGATCTCACGGCCGCGGCCCGCGACGGCAAGCTGGACCCCGTCATCGGCCGAGACGATGAGATCCGGCGTGTGATCCAGGTGCTCTCACGCCGCACGAAGAACAACCCGGTCCTCATCGGCGAACCCGGCGTCGGCAAGACGGCGATCGTCGAAGGTCTCGCCCAGCGCATCATCCGCGGCGACGTGCCCGAAGGCCTCAAGGACAAGCGCATCGTCGCGCTCGACATGGGCTCGCTCGTGGCCGGTGCGAAGTATCGCGGCGAGTTCGAGGAACGGCTGAAGGCGGTGCTGCAGGAGGTCGTCAACTCGCAGGGCGAGATCGTCCTGTTCATCGACGAACTGCACACGGTGGTGGGCGCTGGTGCGTCGGAGGGTTCCCTTGACGCGTCCAACATGCTCAAGCCGATGCTGGCGCGCGGTGAACTGCACACCATCGGCGCGACGACGCTCGACGAATACCG
>JADLFL010000035.1 GCA_020845575.1 Acidobacteriota bacterium
CTCCGCGTCTCCTCGTCCCCTCGTCCCCGCGGCCCGCCGCCGGTCCGCCCCCCGGACTGGCGGCGACCCTCTCCTCTGCATCGTTGTCGGCATGACGGGCCTGTCGTACCGTTGAGGCCACCGTGCAACGCTTCGGAACCCTCTCGTTCGGTCACTACGGCTCGCTCGGCCGCACTCGCCCCCTCTCCGCGGCGGACTCGATGCTGCAGGCCATCGAACTCGCCGAAGGCATGGACGCCCTCGGCGTCAACGGCATCTACTTCCGCGTGCATCACTTCGCGCAGCAGCAGTCGTCGCCGATGCCCTTGCTGGCGGCCATCGCGGCGCGCACGCAGCGCATCGAAGTCGGCACGGGCGTCATCGACATGCGGTACGAGAACCCGCTCTACCTGGCCGAAGAAGCGGCGGCCGTCGATCTCATCAGCGGCGGACGACTCGCGCTCGGCGTGAGTCGTGGCTCTCCCGAGACCGTGGTGCGCGGGTACGAGGCATTCGGCTACGCGGGCTCCGAGGATCCACGCGGGGCCGACCTGGCGCGCGACCACTTCGCGACGTTCATGCGCGCGATTGCCGGCGAGGGGATGGCGCAGCGCGACCCGCAGAGTCCGTTCGGCGACCCGTCGGCGGGCACCGGGCTGCAGCGCGTCGAGCCCTATTCTCCAGGACTGCGATCGCGCGTCTGGTGGGGTGCCGGCGCGCGCGAGTCCGCGGAATGGGCGGGGCGCATCGGCGTCAACCTCATGTCGTCGACGCTCCTGGTCGAGGACCGCGGCATCCCGTTTGATCAGTTGCAGGCCGAGCAGATCGACGCCTTCCGCGCGGCGTGGCGCACTGCCGGACACGCGGGCGAACCTCGCGTGTCGGTGAGCCGCTCGATCTTCCCGCTCACGACGGCGGAGGACCATCACTACTTCGGCCGCAGTTCCGAACGCGACAGCGTGGGCTACATCGACGGCTTCCGCTCGACGTTCGGCAGGACATATGCCGCCGAGCCCGACCAACTCATCGATCAACTGAAGGCGGATGCCGCGATCCGGAGCGCGGACACGCTCATGCTCACGATCCCGTCGCAGCTCGGTGTCGCGTTCAATCTGCGCATCGTCGAGTCGTTCGCGCGCTACGTCGCGCCGGCACTCGGCTGGCAGAGTACGCTCGGGTGATGCGCCTCCTTCGGATTGTCGTCATCGGCGTTGTCCTCGCGTGTGCGGTGCCCTCCGGCGCGCAGACGGCGGCGTTCACCATCGAGGCGGTGACGAGCGCGCCGTTCCCCACCACCCTCACGGCGTCGGCCACGGGCGAGCGCATCGCGTGGACGCTCAACGCACAGGGCCGGCGCAACGTGTGGGTGGCCGAAGGGCCCGCCTTCGTGGCGCGTCAGCTCACCGCGTACGAGACCGACGATGGGCAGGAGCTGAACGCGCTGCAGATTTCGGCTGATGGGGCGTGGGTCGTCTACCAGCGCGGCGGCGACTTCGGCTCCAACTGGGACGATGCCGCTCCCGTCAACCCGACGGGCGCGACGACGCCAGCGGCAGTGGGCATCTGGGCCGTGCCCTTCGGCGGCGGCGCACCGATCGCCCTCGGCGAAGGTGTGAACCCCGTGCTCTCGCCACGCTCCGACGTCGTGGTCTTCGAACGCGCGCGTCAGTTGTGGTCGGTCCCGATCGGTGGCGGTACCCCCGCCACGAAACTCTTCGACCAGCGCGGCGCGGCAGGCGACGCCAGGTTCTCGCCTGATGGATCACGCCTCGCGTTCGTATCGAGCCGTGGCGATCACGCGTTCATCGCGGTGTACACGAACGCGTCGACGCCGGTCCGCTATCTCGCGCCGACGACGAGTCGCGATGGCTCGCCGCGGTGGTCGCCCGACGGGTCGTCGATCGCGTTCGTCCGCCGGCCTGGCGCGGGAGGTCCGCCACCCTCGTCGCTCGAACCGGCGCCCACGCCATGGAGCATCTGGATCGCCGACGTCTCGGCAGGTCACGCACAACAGCGCTGGGCAAGCGGAACGGAACCGCGCGACACGGTGCCATTCACGCACGGCGGAACGAACCTGCACTGGACCGGCACGGGACGTCTCGTGTTCCTGTCGTATCAGGACGGCTGGCCGCACCTCTACTCGATGACGGCGAGCGGCACCGACGCGCCGCTGCTGCTCACGCCGGGCGATCACATGGCGGAGCACGTCACGATCGCACCAGACGGTCGTCACGCGCTCTACGCAGGCAATCTCGGCACGACAGCCGGCGACATCGACCGTCGTCACGTCGTGCGCGTGCCGGTCGATCGGGCCGCACCGGAAGTCCTGACACCAGGCAACGGACTCGAGTGGTCGCCCGTCGTCCTCGCCACGGGACGCGTTGCCGCGATTGGTGGCGATTCGCAGCAGGCGCCCGTGCCGTTCGCTTTCGACACGGTCGATCCCGCCGTGCGCCCGAACGGCGCGGGACGCATCGTCATCGGTGCGTCGGCGGTGCCGGCCACCTTCCCCGCCCGGCAACTCGTCGTGCCAACGCCTGTCACGTTCACGGCGAGCGATGGCGGCCGCGTCCACGGACAGCTGTTCACGCCGGCGGGCGCCGGCACGGCGAAACGCCCGGCCATCGTCTACATCCACGGTGGCCCGATGCGGCAGATGCTGCTCGGCTGGCACTACGGAGACTACTACTGGAACGCGTACGCGCTCAACCAGTACCTTGCCAGTCGCGGCTTCATCGTGCTGTCGGTGAATTACAGGTTAGGCATCGGTTACGGCTTCGACTTCCATCGTCCGCCGAAGGCCGGTGTCGCGGGCGCGTCGGAATACCTCGACATCAAGGCCGCCGGTGAATGGCTGCGCGCGCGCGCGGACGTCGATGCCACGCGCATCGGCGTCTATGGCGGATCGTATGGCGGGTATCTCACCGCGCTCGCGCTCGGTCGCGACTCGTCGGTTTTCGCGGCGGGCGTCGACATCCATGGCGTGCACGACTTCACGAGCGACGGCGGCGGCCGCATCGGCGCGGGCGCCTGGCGCTACGAGCGTCCTGCGTCGGTGGTCGAGGCCCTTGCGCGAACCGCGTGGGAGAGCTCACCGGTCGCGAGCGTCACGACGTGGCGATCACCGGTGCTGCTCATCCACGCCGACGACGACCGCAACGTCCGCTTCAGCCAGACCGTCGATCTGCTCCAGCGCCTGCGCGCCGCGGGCGTCGAGACCGAAGAGCTGGTGGTCGTCGACGATACGCACCATTTCCTGCGCTACGCCAACCAGCTCCGCGTGAACCAGGCGATCGCCACGTACCTGGAAAAGAAGCTCCTCACCAGAATCTCTGTCGATCAACAGCGCTGATCAGTGCCCGGCGAGGAACGTCGAGGCGATGTAGCACGTGTGGGTGGCGATGGGCGTGTATCCCATGCGCTCGTAGACGGGCCGGCCAGCGTCGGTGGCGTGCAGGACCGTCGGCAGTTCGCCGTGCCGGTCCGCTGCGATGTCGAGCGCGTGCCGCATCGCCGCGGCGGCGTAGCCCCGGCGCTGGTGCTCCGGATGCGTGGCAACCATCGCCACGTACCGATGCCCCTCCACCAGCAGCACCGCCGCACTCGTCACCGCCGCTCCATCGTCGGCACATCCGAGCGCGGGCACGTGCCCGTTCCAGAAGGCCGGCGCGCCGAGCAGCGACTTGGCCGCGGCCAGATCCATCCCGTATGCCGCGGAGTTGACGTCCACGAGCGCGCCGCATCCCGGTTCGTCCAGCGGCACCGAGAGCGCGAGGCCGCCGGGCGCGTCAGCGGGCACCACACGATCGGCACGCATGCCCGTCAGCGGTAGGAGCGGCGTCAGCCCGCAGCCGGCGAGGACGGCCTGCGCATCGACGCCGGACTCGATCGCCTGGTGCGTGACGACCAACAGCCACGGCACGCCGGAGCCATCGGCCCACGCCATCGCCTCCTCCCCCGACGCGCGGAGCAACGCCGCCGTCACAGACGGCGTTGTGACGATGGCGACGTTGAAGAACGCGACGGGGACGCCACTGAACACGTACGTCACGTTCGTCGTCGTCTCGAACCTGTGCGTGGGAGACGCACGGCACATCACGCGCCATGCGTCGCGGAACTGCCCCACGCTCAGGTCCACCGGATGCCGTGCTGGCGTCATGGCGCCTTGGCCTCTGACGAAGACGAGAGTCGCGAACGTATGACGAGGTGCATCGGATCGCGGAGGTACTGCTTCAGCAGCTGTTCGCGCGCGAGCGCGACGCCTGCCGTATCGCCCGCCGTCTGCATGGCCACGAGAGCCTGCCACTTGCACAGGTCGTCCTCGCTCGAGCACCCGGCGAAGTGCTGCCGCGCTCCTGCCGCATCGCCGCTGGCCACCGCGAGTAGCGCCCGTCCGAAGTGCATGCTCGACTGCACCGACGCGATGTCCGGGTTCGCCGCAGCGAGCGCGTCGAGTGCCGACGACGTCTTGGTCAGCGCGGCGACGTCGCGCAATCCGCTCTCGGCCATCGCGCGTGCCACGAGGGCCTGACGCTCGAGGCCGCGCGTCGGGCCGGGCGGAAGCGTCTTGGCGCTGACCGTGGCGAGCGCGGCAGCGACAGGGACCAGCGCGTCGCGATGGCGCCCGGCGTCGCTCAGCACCAGCGCACGACGGATCGGGACGAACGCCACATTCGTGGTGTCCGCGAGGCTGGCCTTCTCCGCAGTGTCGAGCATCGCGAGCGCACCACGCGTGTCGTGCTGGGCCATCGCGATGGCCGCCAGCGTGGCGTCGACGCCAAGCTTGTCGCTCGGGCGCGGCGCGCCGGCCCGAGCCTCCGCCAACGCATTGCGTGCGCCGGCGACGTCGCCCGCGTAGAACTTCGCGTACGCGATGCCTTCATGCGAGGCCCAGAAGCCCGGCGACAGGGCCAGGGCCTTTCCGAACGCCGCTTCGGCGTCGGCAAAGCGCCCGGCAGAGAGCAGGGCCTCGCCGAGCGAATCCTGCGCGTTCGGCTCGGTGGGCAGGATGCGCGCGTACTGTTCGAACGCGGCGACGGCACCGTCGGCGTCACCCTGCCGGAGCGCGGCGTATCCGAGGCTGTTCTGCGCGCCGCCCGCTTCGGGATTGAGTGCCGTGGCCTTTTTCAGCGACTCGACGGCCTCGGCGTACTTCGACGACTCGAGCAACTGCTGCCCGCGAATGAAATGCCCGCGCCAGTCGCCGGGGGCCAGTTCGGTGACGCGCGCGTACGCGGCGCTCGCCTTCGCGACGTCGCCGGTCCGCGCGGCCGCGATGCCCTCCACGAGCGCGCGCTCGGCCGCCGGCAGACCGGCCGCGGCCGCGGCCGCGGCTTCGAGCTCCGTAGTGCCGTTGGCACCGGGCACCGTGTAGCCGTGATACGCGTGCGCCAGGACGAAGTTCGAGTCCAGCGCCAACGCCTGCGCGAACGCCTCGGACGCCTCGGCCACGCGCAGGTTGTCGAGGAGCTGCTCCCCCTTCCGGAGCTGCGCCACCGCTTCGGGCGACGACGACGTCGTGGTGATCGTGGCGGCGGCAGGGGCCTGGGCGGCGCTGTCGGCGGGCGGTGCCGGCGACGTGCAGGCAGCACACAGGACGAGGACGGGCAGGAGCAGACGCTTCATCGAAGATTCTCCAGTGAACGGTAAGGGACTCGAGAGGGCATGCGAGAATCGGCCGACAATCCCCTCATCTTCATGACGCACGCGACGGATCACACGCCGTGACAGGCCTCGAAGCGGACGCCGCCGCGCGCTGGGCACGCGCGCGGGAGGTCTTCGATGCCGTCGTCGTCCTGCCGGCGGCGGATCGCGATGTCGCGCTCGCCGCGCTGTGTGGAGGCGACGCCGCTCTGCGCGGCGAGGTCGTGTCGCTCCTGCTGCACGACAGCCCTGACGATGACGCCATCGCGCGGCTGGTGGCCGACGCCGCCGGCGACATCGTGGGCGTTTCCTCGAGCGCCAGCGCCGACGCGTTTCCGCCAACCTCCGATCGCTACCGCATCGTTGCGCGTCTCGGCGGAGGCGGCATGGGCGACGTGTTCCTTGCCGAAGACGCCGCGCTCGGCCGGCGCGTCGCGCTCAAGGTGCCGCGAGGCCACGTGACCACCGATGCAACGGCCCGCAGGAGGCTGCGCGACGAAGCGCACGCGGCGGCGGCCATCAATCACCCGCACGTCTGCATCGTCCACGACGTCGGCGATGGTCCCGACGGGCGCCCCTTCATCGCGATGGAGCTCATCGAAGGCGAGACGCTGGCGTCGCGTCTCGCCGCAGGCCCGCTTCCGCTGGCCGACGTGCTGACGCTCGGCATCCAGGCCGCCGCGGCGCTGCACGCTGCCCACGCGATCGGCGTGGTCCATCGCGACCTGAAGCCGTCCAACATCATGTGGACGGCACACGGCATCAAGCTGCTCGACTTCGGGCTGGCGACAGCCGTGCGCACCGTTGACACACGCGACGATGGCGCGCGCGCGCCAGGTGGATTCGCGGGCACCGTACCGTACATGAGTCCGGAGCAGGTGCGCGGCGAACCGCTCGACCACCGCACGGACCTCTTCTCGCTCGGCGTGGTCCTCTACGAAGCCGTCACTGGGCGATTACCGTTCGACGAACCGACAGCCGCACGGACGGCCGATGCGATCGTCACGCGCGAGCCAGCGCCGCCAGAAGAGATCGTGCCCGGCCTGCCGTCCGATCTGTCGCGCGTGTTGGCGCGCGCCCTCGCCAAAGTGCGCGACGCGCGCTACGCGGACGCCGCAACGCTTGCCGACGACCTGCGGGTGGTCGCCTCCACGCACGCGCGGCCTGTGCGTCGACGAGGTCACATGGCTGTTGCCGCGCTCGCGGCAACGGTACTGGTCGGCGCCGCCGTCGCATCGGGCACGCACACGGGGTGGCCCTTCGAGGCGACGGTGCGACGCGCGGCGGCGACGCCGCCCGTGGTTCGCCCGGTCAGCGGCCCGACGAGCCTCTCCGTCCTCGTGGCAGATTTCTCCAACGCGACGGGCGACGCCACGTTCGACGGCACGCTGCGCGAGAGTCTCATCGTGCAGCTCCAGCAGACGCCGTTCCTGCGCGTCCTGCCGCCGTCGAGCGTGGACGAGACGCTGCGGCAGATGACGCGCGCGCCGGGCACCCGCCTCACGGCGCCGGTGGCCGCGGAAGTCGCGCAACGACGCGGGCTTGCCGCGTGGATTTCGGGAGCGATCGAGTCGACGCGCGACGGACTGGTCGTCACGCTGCGAGTCACCCGCACCGACAGCGGCGATGTCGTCGCACGCGAGCGCGTCGAGGTCCGCGATCGCGATGCCGTCCTTGGTGCGCTCGGCGACGCCGCCGCACGACTGCGCCAGACGCTGGGGGAGTCGCAGCAGTCGATCGGCCGGTTCAACGTGCCCACCGCGCAGGCCACGACGGCGTCGCTCGACGCACTCAAGGCCTACACGCTGGGGGCCGAGCGGTCGGCGAGCGGTGACTACGGCGTGGCGGCGGCGCTCTACGAGCGCGCGGTGCAGATCGATCCCGAGTTCGCGCTGGCCTACCAGGCGCTCGCACGCGAGCAGGCCAACGAGATGTACGCGCACGATGTGGTCGCGGCGTCTGCCACGCGGGCCTACGAGCTCAGGACGCGCACCACTGGCCAGGAACGCTTCAACATCGAGACCGAATACCACTCGAGTGTCTCAGGCGCGCTCGATCGCGCGTCCGCGACAGCCGGGCAGTGGAAGGCCGCCTATCCGGCCGACTGGCGTCCGCACCACGTGCTCGCGCACCTGCACTACACCCTCGGGCAGTACGCCGAGGGTGTGCAATCGGGTCGCGAGGCCGTTCGCCTCAATCCAGACGTGGCTGCTGCCTACTCCAACCTCGCCGGTTCGCTCTTCGCGCTCGGGCGCTTCGTCGAGGCGCGCGACGTCTACCACGAGGCGATGGCGCGCGGTCTCGACGCGCCGGAGTACCACGCGTTCCTGTGGCGGATCGCCTACTACACCGGTGACACCGAGGGCATGCAGCGGCAGATGGCGTGGGCGTCGAGCAGCGCGTCATGGGCGTCCAACATGCCCGCGCTCGCAGCCGCCCTTCAGGGACAGTGGGCTACCGCGCGATCGGCGACGCAGCTCGCCTCGGCGGGTTTCGCGCGGCGCCGCATGCCCGGCCTCGTGGCGTATGCCGCGCGCTACGAGGCACTCACGGGCGCGCTGGTCGGCGATTGCCGGACCACCCGGCGGAGCGCCCCTGTGGTACTGGGCTACGACGTCTCCGACGTGCGCGCCAGCGTGGTACTCGCGCTGGCGTTGTGCGGCCGCACCGATCTCGATCCTGTCATTCGGTCGCTGCGTCGCGCGCAGCCAGACAGCACCGTCCTCACTCACGGGTGGCTCCCGGCGATCGACGGCGCGACGGCGCTCGCACGACGACGGCCGATCGAGGCGATTGCCGCGTTGCACGACGCGGCCCGCTACGACGGCGCCGCCGAATCCTGGCCGACCTACGTGCGGGGGTTGGCGCTGCTGCAGGCCGGAGAGGCCGCTGATGCAGAGGCGGCGTTTGCCAGGATTGTCGACCAGCCCGGCCGCGCGTTGTGGTTCCCACTGGCGCCCTTGTCACGCCTGGGGATCGCGAGAGCGCGACGACTGGCCGGCGACAACGAGGGCGCCCGCCGCGCGTACGACCAGTTCTTCACGACATGGAAGGACGCCGACGCCGACCTCCCCGTCATCGTGGCCGCCCGCCAGGAATACGCGCGATTGCCGTAACCGTCAGGACTGGGACAACTGGCGGCGCAGCCACGCGCGGCCGTGGCGCAGGTCGCGATCGACTGTCGCGTCCGACACGCCCAGCGCGGCACCGATCTCGGCGTGCGTGAGGCCGCCGAAGTAGCACAGATCGAGCGCCTCGGCCTGCCGCGCGTCGATGGCCTTCAGGCGTTCGAGCGCCTCGTCGAGACACAGCAGATCGACCGACCTCGCCGTCTCTCCGGCGATCCCGTCTGTCAGGGTGACCCGCTGGTCGGCCCCGCCGCGCTTCTGCGTGCGGCGTGTGCGCGCGTGCTCGACGAGGATGCGCCGCATCACGGTGGCCGCCACGCTCACGAAATGCGTGCGCGTACGCCAGTCGACCTGCGCACCGGCGAGCCGCAGGTAGGCCTCGTGGACGAGCAGCGTGGGCTGCAGCGAGTGCCCCTGTGCCTCCCGCTGGAGATGCCCGCGCGCCACGCGGTGCAGTTCGCCGTACACCAGCGGGATCAACCTGTCGTAGGCATCATGACTACCGCCTTGCCACTCCTGCAGCAACTCGAGGACGCCATCCTGACTCATCTGTAGCGCATGATACGCCCGCTGTCACCACTTCAACGCCGATCCCGTCTGGTACTCGGTGACGCGGGTCTCGAAGAAGTTCTTCTCCTTCTTGAGGTCCATCGCTTCCGACATCCACGGGAACGGGTTCTCCTGCGCAGACGGGAACACGGGGGCCAGACCGAGCTGTGCGCAACGGCGGTTCGTGATCACGTGCATGTACTGCGCGCAGAGGTCGGCGTTGAGGCCGAGCAGACCGCGCGGCATGGTGTCGCGCCCATACGCCACTTCGAGCGCGCACGCGTCGTGCAGCATGCTGCGCACCTCGTCCTGCAGGTCCGGCGTCCACAGGTGCGGGTTCTCGACCTTGATCTGGTTGATGACGTCGATGCCGAAGTTCAGGTGCAGCGACTCGTCGCGCAGGATGTACTGGTACTGCTCCGCGATGCCCACCATCTTGTTGCGCCGGCCGAGCGAGAGGATCTGCGCAAAGCCCGTGTAGAACCACATCCCCTCGAACACGACGTAGAACGCCACGAGGTCGCGCAGGAACGCCCTGTCGGCATCGGGCGTGCCGGTGGAGAACTGCGGATCGGACAGGTTCTGCGTGTAGCGGAGCGCCCACGACGCCTTGTCGGTGATCGAGGGCACTTCCCTGTACATGTTGAACAGCTCGCCCTCGTCGAGGCCGAGGCTCTCGCAGATGTACTGGAACGTGTGCGTGTGGATCGCTTCCTCGAACGCCTGACGCAGCAGGTACTGCCGGCACTCCGGGTTGGTGAGGTGCCTGTAGATCGCGAGCACGATGTTGTTGGCGACCAGCGACTCCGACGCCGCGAAGAATCCGAGGTTCCGCTTCACCATCCGCCGCTCATCGTCGGACAGGCCCGTGAGCGACTTCCACAGCGCGATGTCGGCCTGCATGGACACCTCGGTCGGCATCCAGTGGTTGTTGCACGCGGAGAGATAGCGCTCCCACGCCCAGCGGTACTTGAGCGGCAGCAACTGGTTCACGTCGGCGCGGCAGTTGATCATCGCCTTGTCGTCGACGCGCGGACGCGCGCCAGAGCGATCGATTTCGCCGAGGCCCGTCGTGGTGGAAAGATGGGTTGTCGTCACGGCTGTCACTGGCAGGCCTCGCAATCGGGGTTGTCGATCGCGCAGGCGCTCACGACGCCCGCAGATGGTGCGGCTACGGCGTTCAGACGCGCGTCTGGCCCCTTCAGCGTGCTCCGCTCGACGTGCGTCGCCGCACGCGATCGCAGGTAGTAGGTGGTCTTGAGGCCGCTGCGCCACGCGAGGCGGTACATCGCGTCGAGCTTCGGACCATCGGGGCGATCGACGTAGAGGTTCAGCGACTGCGCCTGGTCGATCCACTTCTGCCGACGCGCCGCGGCGGCGATGAGCCACGCGGGATCGATCTCGAACGCCGTGGCGTAGAGCGCTCGCAGGTCGGCCGGAATCCGGTCGATGGCTTCGAGGCTGCCGTCGTAGTACTTCAGGTCGTTCACCATCACCTCGTCCCACAACCCGGCGGCCTTCAGGTCTTCCACCAGGTACGGATTGACGACGGTGAAGTTGCCGGACATGTTGGCCTTCACGTAGAGGTTCTGGAACGTCGGCTCGATCGACTGGCTCACGCCGCAGATGTTGGCAATGGTTGCCGTCGGCGCGATCGCCATCACGTTGGAGTTGCGCATGCCGACGTCCATGACGCGCGCGCGCAGCGGCGCCCAGTCGAGACGGCTCGTCGTGTCGACGGCGATGTCCTCGCCCCGCGCCTCACCCAGGATCGCGATCGAATCGCACGGCAGGACGCCGCGACTCCAGAGCGAGCCCTCGAACGTTTCGTACCGGCCGCGTTCGGCCGCGAGATGCGTCGACGCCTCGATCGCGTGGTACGCCACGTGTTCCATGCTCGCGTCGGCGAACGTGATGGCATCGTCTGACGCATACGGCACGCGCATGCGGTGCAGCGCGTCCTGGAATCCCATCACGCCGAGGCCCACCGGACGATGCCGCCGGTTCGAGCGGCGCGCCTGAGGAATCGTGTAGTAGTTGATGTCGATCACGTTGTCGAGCATGCGGACGGCCGTGTGCACGGTGCGGCGCAGTCTGGCGGTGTCCAGCCCGCCTGACGTCACGTGCGCGGCGAGATTGATCGACCCGAGGTTGCACACGGCGACCTCATCGTCGGTCGTGTTGAGCGTGATTTCGGTACACAGGTTCGAGGAGTGCACGACGCCGTCGTGCTGCTGCGGAGAGCGCGCGTTGCACGCGTCCTTGAACGTGATCCACGGATGTCCCGTCTCGAACAGCATCGTCAGCATCCGGCGCCAGAGATCGACGGCGCGCACGCGCCTGCACACGCGCACCTCGCCGCGGTCGACGGCGGCTTCCGCCTGTGCGTACGCATCGGCGAACGCCTGGCCCCACGCGTCGTGCAGCGACGGCCACTCGTCGGGCGACAGCAGCGTCCAGTGGGCGTCGGCCTCCACGCGCTGCATGAAGAGATCGGGAATCCACAGCGCCGTGTGCATGTCATGCGTGCGGCGGCGCTCGTCGCCAGTGTTCTTGCGCAGTTCGAGGAATTCCTCGACGTCGATGTGCCACGGCTCGAGATACGCGCATACCGCACCGGCGCGCTTGCCGCCCTGGTTCACGGCAATCGCCGTATCGTTGGCCACCTTCAGGAAGGGCACGATGCCCTGCGAGTCGCCGTTGGTGCCCTTGATGCGGGCGCCGAGGCCGCGTACGCGCGTCCAGTCGTTGCCGAGCCCGCCCGCGTACTTGGAGAGCAGCGCGTTGTCGCGCAGCGCGCTGAAGATGCCATCG
Organism: Acidobacteriota bacterium; assembly: GCA_020845575.1. Taxonomy (NCBI): domain Bacteria; kingdom Pseudomonadati; phylum Acidobacteriota; species Acidobacteriota bacterium. Next base: position 12,114 of record JADLFL010000035.1, read on the forward strand.
AGATCGTCGGGCACCGTCGTGAGGAAGCACGACGAGAGCTGCGGCCGGCGCGTGCCCGCGTTGAAGAGCGTGGGCGTCGAGCACATGAAGTCGAACGACGAGAGCAGGTCGTAGAACTCGATCGCGCGCGCGTCCCTGTCGTCTTCTCGCAGCGCAAGCCCCATCGCCACGCGCATGAAGAACGCCTGCGGCAGCTCGAAGCGCACGCCGTCGCTGTGCAGCACGTAGCGGTCGTGCAGCGTCTGGAGGCCGAGGAACTGGAACTGCCTGTCGCGTGACGGATCGAGCGCCGACGCGAGCCGCGGCAGATCGAAGGTCGCGAGCGCGGGATCGAGCAGGTCCAGTGCGATGCCCCGTTCGACGAACGCCGGGAAATAGCGCGCGTACGCGTCGGCGTCCATCACGGCGGGAACGTCGCCGAGCACGAAGCGGACCGCGTCGCGGGTGAAGTCGTCGAGCAGCAGTCGCGCCGCCACGTACGCATATGCCGGATCGACGTCGATGAGGACGCGCGCCGCCATGATCGTCGCGAGTTGCAACTCGTGTTCCGCGATGCCGTCGTAGATGTTCCGCCGGGCGTCGGCCAAGAGGCGATCCACCGAGACGCCCGTCAGGCCGTCGCACGCACGGGCGATCTGCGTGCGCCACGCGTCGACGTCGAGCGGCGCCTGCGTGCCATCGGCGAGACGCACGTGCAGGACGGGCGCCGGCGCCGGCGTCGGCTGTTCCGCGCGACGCGCCTCCGCGCGCGCCTCGCGATAGAGCACGTATGCACGCGCGACCTTGCGGTGCTCGGCACGCATCAACGCGAGCTCGACCTGGTCCTGGACGTCCTCGATGTGCAGCGCACGCGACTTGCCGGCGCGGCGGGTGAGCGCGTCACAAACGGAGGCCGTCAGCGTCTCGAGGATTTCGTGCAGGCGCGGCGATCCCGTAGCGCCTGGACCTTCGACAGCGAGAAAGGCTTTGGCGATGGCCGCCCGGATCTTGCCGGGATCCCACTCGGCGACGGCGCCGGACCGCTTGATGACGCGCAGCGTGCCCGGAGGCGGCGGCGATGGGGGTGTGAGGGAATCGTGTGCAGCGACGAGCGTAGCGGACATCCGGGCCTGCCTCCTGGTCCCGATACGGAGACGACAGGAGGACGCCACGACACGGTTCCGGTGAGTGCCCGGACACGTCGCACAGCGGCCTCGGGGATCCCCGCCCGAGAAACGTGAACGCCCACGGCAGGTCTCCTGGCTTGCGGGTCGTCGCCACGCCGCCTGGCCTTCCCGGTGCTCATGGCACCAGTGGCACTCGCACGCGCGGATGGCTCGCCGCTCACAGTTGCGGAGTCAGCTCCGGCCTTGCCGCCCGCAGGCAGCGCACCGGATTCCCTCTTTCGCCCGATCTGATCGATCGGCGACCGTGAACGCAATATCTAGTAGCAGAAGCGGGGTGGATGTCAACATCTGGACATTGTCAAAGGCGAATGACGAATGCTGAATGAAGAATGTCGGGACGGCATGTGGCGGCAAGTCGGGTTCTGAATGCCGACCCTACCTTGCCCGATCCGGCATTCGGCATTCGGCATTCGGCATTCGGCATTCCCCTACCGGTCTCTGTAGATGCGCAGGGCGACCTTGGTGGGGTCGGCGGGGTCTATGGCGACCGGGAGGACAGCGCCGGGCTGGATTTGCGGGATGTCGAGACGGCCGATGCGGCCGCGGGTCTCGACTTCGTAGGGCTCGCCCGACACGGGCCGCACCTCGAGCCGGAACGCGACGATGGGGTCGTCGTTGAGCGTCATGCCCGTGTCGCGAATCTCGAGAACGAGGGCTTCCGCCGTCTGCCCGACGCGCCTGATGCGCTTGGCTTCGCCTTCGCCCGAGAGTTTGTCGACGAGGGTGCATCCCGAGAGCGATGCGCACACTACGAGCCCCACGAGCAGTCCACGTACGCCGTTCACATGAGGATCAACGCCGATGCCGCGGCGGACGCACGATATCCGGCAACCGGCAACCGGCAACCGGCAACCGGCAACCGGCAACCGGCAACCGGCAACCGGGACTGACTGCCGGATGAATCCGGCAGCTCATATGGAGGACCCGACATCGCGGCATTCCCGACATCGCGGCATTACCATCCCCCATGGCCATTCGACTCTGCCTGTTGCTCCTGACCCTGATGCCGCTCGCCGTCGGTGCGCAGCCGGCCGCCGACGCGCCGCAGCCGGTGCGGTGGCACGCCGTGACGCAGGATCTGCTCGACGGGCAGGGCTGGCGCGAGACGGCGCGGCCCTTCGACAGGCTGCCCGCGCGGGCCGAGGGTGTGGTCAGGCAGCCGGTGTGGGACCTGTCGAGACACTCCGCGGGGCTGAGCCTGCGCTTCACGAGCGACGCCACGCGCATCCGCATCAGGTGGACCGTCACGCTCGATCGACTCGCGCTGCCGCACATGCCGGCCACCGGCGTGAGCGGCCTCGACGTGTACGCGAAAGATGGCGGGGCGTGGCGATTCGTGGGAGGCGCGCGGCCCACGCAGTCGCCGACCAACGACGCGGAGGTCATCACGGGCATGGCGGCCGTGTCTCGCGAGTTCCTCGTCTACCTGCCGCTGTACAACGGCGTGTCGCAGCTCGAGATCGGCGTGCCCGAGGAGGCCGCCTTCCGCTTCGAGCCGCGCGCCTCGTCCCGCCCGCTCGTCGTCTATGGCACGTCGATCACGCAGGGCTGCTGCGCCAGCCGGCCCGGCATGGTGTACACCGCGATCCTCGGCAGACGGCTCGGCGTCCCGGTGATCAACCTGGGATTCTCCGGCAACGGCAAGGCGGAGCCCGAGATGGCGCGCCTGCTCACCGAACTCGATCCGGCGGTGTACGTGCTGGACTCGCTCCCCAACATGACGCCCGAGCAGGTCGTCGAGCGCATGCCGGCGCTCATCGAGACGATCCGCGCCGCGAGGCCGCACACGCCCATCGTGCTCGTCGAGCACCTGCTCTATCCGAACAGCCGCTTCCGCCCGCAGAAGGCCGCCGACATCGCCTCGTCCAATGCATCGCTCAGGCGCATCCACGACGCGCGACGCAAGGCCGGTGACAGGTTCATCACCGTCGTGTCGAGCGCAACGCTGCTCGGCACCGACGGCGACGGCACCGTGGACGACAGCCATCCGACTGAACTCGGCTTCGAGCGCATGGCCGACGGCCTGGAGCCCCACCTGCGGCGCGTGCTGCCACGGGAGCCGCGCGCACGTTGACGCTGGGGCTACTCGTGGCGGAGGGCCTCGATGGGATCGAGCTGCGCCGCGCGCCTGGCCGGCAGGTAGCCGAACAGCACACCCAGGCCCGCCGAGAACGCAAAGGCGATCACGTTGATGCGCGTGTCGAACACGAACGGCACCATCATCGCGCCCGACAGCACGATTGACGCGATGGTGGCCAGCGCCAGACCGATGACGCCGCCGAGCGACGACAGCGTCACCGCCTCGATGAGGAACTGCGACAGCACTTCCCGCTCGAGGGCCCCGATCGCCAGGCGCGTGCCGATCTCGCGCGTGCGCTCGGTGACCGACACGAGCATGATGTTCATGATGCCGATGCCGCCCACCAGCAGGCTCACGCCGGCCACGGCGCCGAGCAGCATCGTGAGCAACCTGGTCGTTCCCGTCATCGTCTGGGCGATTTCGCGCGTGTCGAGCACGTTGAAGTCGTCGTTCTCGCCCGCCGTGATCCGCCGCCGTTCGCGCATCAGTTCTTCGATCGAGGCCTTGACGCGATCGGTGGACGCACCGTCGCGCGCGGCGACGGTCAGTTGGCTCACGTTCTGGTTGCCTGTCACGCGACGCTGGAGCGTCCGCAGCGGGATCACCACCGTGTCGTCCTGGTCGCGCCCCATCGACGCCTGGCCCTTCGAGGCCAGCAGCCCGATGACGTCGCACGTGAACTGCTTCACGCGGATGACGCTGCCGACGGGATTGGCGGCGCCGAACAGCTTGTTCCGCACCGTCTCGCCGATGACGCACACGGCTGCCCCCGATCGCTCCTCGGCTTCGGAGAAGACACGGCCTGACGCGATCGTCCAGTTGGCGGCGGTGAAGTAGCCGGACGTGGTGCCTGTCACCGACGTCGTCCAGTTGCGCGCCATGGCCACGACCGTCGTCGACTGGCTCGCGCTCGGCGCAACCGCACGCAGGCCGCTGACCTGATCCTCGATCGCCCTGGCGTCGGCGACCTTGAAGAGGGGCGCTGACGACCCGGCCGATCCCGGCCCGCCTCGCTGCCCAGGCATCACGATGAGCAGGTTGCTCCCCAGGCTCGCGATCTGCGCGGAGACCGACTGCGTGGTGCCGTTGCCGAGCGTCACCATCGTGACCACCGCCGTCACGCCGATCCCGTGGCCGAGCATGGTGAGGACCGACCGCAACTTGGTGCGGGCGAGTCCGCGCAGGGCGAGCAGGATCGTGTTGAGCAGCATCAGTGCACCGGCTCCTTCCGTGTGTCGCGATCGATGAGGCCGTCAACGAAGTGGATCGTGCGGTCGGCATGCGCGGCGATGTCCGGCTCGTGCGTGACCATCAGCACCGTGATCCCGCGACCGCGATTGAGCGACGTGATCAGATCCATGATTTCGCGGCTGCGCTGCGTGTCGAGGTTGCCCGTCGGCTCATCGGCCAGCAGCACGTCGGGGTCGGTGACGAGCGCGCGCGCGATCGCCACGCGCTGCTGCTGGCCACCGGACAGTTCACCCGGCGTGTGCGTCGCCCACCGCGTGAGGCCCACGAGTTCGAGCGCCTCCATGGCGCGCCGGTTGCGTTCGCGGCTGCCGACGCCGCGATACAGCATCGGCAGTTCCACGTTCTCGAGCGCCGTGGTGCGCGCCAGCAGATTGAAGCCCTGGAACACGAATCCGAAGCAGTGCCGGCGCAACAGCGCCCGCTGGTTGCGCGACAGGCGGTCCACCTGCACGTCACGGAAGCGGTAGTGCCCGGACGAGGGTGTGTCGAGGCAGCCGAGGACGTTCATCATCGTGGACTTGCCCGATCCGCTGGGCCCGGTGATCGCGACGAACTCGCCCCGGCGGATGGAGAAGCTGACACCGCGCAACGCCTGGAACGCCGACGACCCTTCGCCATAGGTCTTGGTGACGTCGGCGATGTCGATGATGACGTCGCGTGGCTCGATGACAGGGGCCGGCGATGGCGCAGCTGCCGCAGGCGCCATCGACTCGCGTTCGAGCGTGAGGGTCATGACTGCGTCCCCGCGACGTATTCGGTGATCACCTGATCTCCATCCGCCAGTTCGCCAGACGTGACTGCCGTGTGGCGCCCATCGCTCTGCCCGACGGTAACCGACACGCTCACCGCCTGTCCGTCGCGCAGCACCCAGAGCGCGCGCGAGCCGTCAGTGGGCGTCGCCTCCGTCTGTCGCGGCGTCTGCTGCGGGGGACGAGGCATGATGCTGAATCCACGACTCGCCGCGGCCGTGGCTGGCGGCGTGAAGCGCAGGGCGGCGTTGGGCCCGAGCAGCGCGTTCTCGACGGATGCCGTGGCGATGTCCGCCGATGCCGTCATGCCGGGTCTGAGGCTGAGATCGTCGTTCTCGACCACCAGCACCGTCGCATACGACACGACGTCGGTGGTCGTCGTGGCGCCGTAGGCCACGCGCGTCACGGTGGCCGTGTACGTGCGGTCCGGATACGCGTCGACGCTGAACGTCGCCGCCTGACCATCGGCCACGCGGCCGACATCCGCCTCGTCCACGTCCACCTCGAGCTCCATCTTGCGGAGGTCCTCGGCAATGGTGAACAGCGTGGCCACCTGGAGCGATGCCGCCACGGTCTGTCCGGGTTCGACCGATCGCTTCAGCACGACGCCGTTGATGGGCGACCGGATCGACGCCTTCGAAAGATTGATCTGATCGGAACTCAACGCCGCCCTGGCCTCGGTGACGGTCGCCGCCGTACTGGCACGGTCGGCCTCGGCTCGCGCGAGCGTGGCTTCCGCGCTCTCCATCTCGGCCTTCGACGGTACCCTGCCGCCCGACAGTCGCGAGACTTCGCGAAAGCGGTCGAGTGCGGCGGAGGCTTCCTTCACCGTGGCCTCCGACTGCGCCAGGCGTGCCTGCGCCGACGCCAGCGTCGCCTGCGATCGCGTGATCTGGTCGCGCAGGCGCTCGGTGTCGAGCCGGGCCAGTTCCTGTCCCTTCTTCACCGTCTGGTTGTCGTCGACGAACACCGACTCGACCAGGCCTGACAGCTCGCTGCCCACCTCGACGGTATTGGTCGGCTGCAGGTTACCTGTCGCGGCCACCTTCACGTCGAGACGGCCGCGCGTGGCTGCTTCGGTGACGTATCGGGTGGATGCCGCCGCCGCGGCTGCCTGCTGTGCGCGACTCTGCCAGATCCACACGCCACCGCCGACGAGGCACGCGACGACGACCCAGGTGACGAGGCGCGTCAGGCGACGCGATCCGGTGTCGTTGGCGAGAATGGCCGAAAGGTCGGCCCGGGACTGTGTCGTCGTCTTCATGATGTGGCCTTCTCCGCGAGTGTCGCGGTCGTCGCCTCGAGCGACCAGCCGCCGCCCATGGCCTTGTAGAGCTGAATCACGGCGTTGAGGCGTTCACCTTCGCCCTGCGCCACGCTTTCCTGCAGCGTGAGCACAGAGCGTTCCGTGTTCAGCACGGTCTGGAAGTCGGTCAATCCGGCGCTGTACTGGCTGCGCGCCAGGAGCACCGCGTTCTCGGCCGCCGTTGTGGCCGCCCGCAACGACTGCAGGCGCTGCCGCGTGGACTCGAACGACACGAGCGCCGACTCCACGTCTTCGAGCGCCGTGAGCACGGTGCTCTCGTAGTTCACGACCGCCTGTTCCTGTACGGCGTTCTGAATCGCGATCTGCTGGCGGATGCGCCCGCCGTCCAACAGCGTCTGCGCGAGGCCGGCAGCCATCGACGCCACGGTGGTCGTGCCACCCGTCATCGCGCCGGTGAGCACCTCGACGCCGAGCGTGCCGGACAACGAGAACCGCGGGTGGCGCCGAAGACTGGCCTGCGCGAGACGGGCGGTCTCCGCCACGATGCGCAATTCCGCCGCGCGTACGTCGGGACGCTGCCTCAGCGTGTCTGCCGGAATGCCCACGGCGATTTCTGCAGGCACGGACGGCAGCGGCGCTGACCGGCGCAGCGACTCGGTCAGCGTGCCTGCGGCGGCACCCGTCAACGTCGCAAGGCGATAGGTCGCCTGCGTGATGCCCGCTTCAAGCGCGGGGATCTGCGCGCGTGTCTGTTCGACGTTCGTTCGCGCCTGCTCCACGTCGATGCTGCCCACCAGACCGGCCTGCGCACGAAAGCCCGTGAGTTCGAGTGTCTCTGCCTGGCTGGCTTCGTTGCGCCGCGCGATCTCCAGCCTGGCCTGCAGGGTCCGCAGCTCTGCGTAGCTCAGTGCGACTTCGGCTGCCAGCGATACATGCGTGGCCTGCAGGTCGGCCACCGTCGCCGCGAGATCGGCGCGCGCGGCATCGATGCCGCGACGCGTGCCGCCGAAGACATCGGGTTCCCAACTGGCATCCAGGCTGGCGCCATACGACCCCGTGAGTACGTTGTTGGTGACTGTCTGCGATCCATCCGGCGAGAACACACGGTTCGCGCTGCGCCGCCCGCTGGCCGATCCCGAGGCCGAGACCGTCGGCCACAGGTCAGCGGCAGCCTGGGCCTGCTGCGCGCGTGACTGCCGCAACCGCGCCTGCGCAAGCTGTACCGTCGGGCTCTCGTGGAGCGCGCGTTCGATGAGGGACGTGAGCGTCTCGTCGCCGAGGTGGGTCCACCACTGCGAGAGGTCCTCGGCGCTCGTCGTGACGACGCCGTGTGCCGTCGATGTCCAGGCAGACGACTGCGCCGGCGCCGCCGTGACCGGCACACCGGCCCGTGCCACACAGCCCGCCGTCAGGCCGGTGAGGATGATCAGAGAGAGTCGAGCGTGGATGTGTGCCATCGCCATGTCCTGATCGGTTGGACGATGGCGCGCACACGATGCCCGTCACGACGTGTCGCGGTTGTGTAAAGAAATGTCAGCGCGGCAGACGGATCGTCACGCGCAGGCCGCCGCCGGCCGCGTTCTCGGCCGCGATCGTCCCCTCGTGGAGCGCAATCGCACGGCGCGCGATCGCCAGTCCGAGCCCCACGCCGCCGGACGACTGGCTGCGATCGATGCCGACACGGTGAAACGGCGTGAAGATGCGTTCGATGTCAGTCGCCGGTACGCCGGGCCCGTGATCGCGGATGCTGATCGTGGCCGCGTCGTCGGCCTCATCGATCGCCACCTGCACGCGCGTGCCGGCGGGCGTGTGTCGAACCGCGTTGCGCAGCACGTTGTCCACGGCGCTGGCGATGAGCGTCGCGCGCCCGTTCACCGTCGGATGGGCCGACACGACGACGTCCACGGCCTTGTCCTGCTGCGACGCCTCGAAATCCGCATCCGCGGCAACGTCGCGCACCAGGGCGGCCAGGTCGAGGCGCGCGGCCGCTTCAGCCGTCTCGTCGTGCTCCGCCCGCGCGAGCGACAGCACGCGACCGATCAGGTCGTTCATGCGATCGGCTTCCGTCTCGATCCGCGCGAGATCGGTCTCGGCGGCCGACCCCGCCTTTCGGCGTGCCAGTTCCAGCGCGACGTGCAGGCGCGCGAGCGGCGATCGGAGCTCGTGCGAGATGTCCGAGAGAAGCTGGTTCTGCGCGGTCACCAGGGCTTCGATGCGCCCGGCCATCGCGTTGAAGTCGCGGCCGAGGTCGCCGATCTCGTCGTGCCGCACGGACGTGGCTGCGCTGGCACGCGCCTGCAGGTCGCCGGCCGCGAGACGATGGCTGGCGTCGCGCACGTCGCGAATGGGACGCGCAAGGGACCGCGCCACCAGGAAGCACACGATGCCGGAGACGAGAATGGCCAGCACCACCGCGGTGTAGGGGAACGACGGGCGCAGTCGCAGATCCCTGAAGCCGTCGAGCGCGGTGCCGGCGGCGGTGAACGACGCGCCTGCACCGTCAGTGACGACGCGGCGCGTGGCATGGGTCGCGGCCGCGTCTCCACATACGAGCTGCCCCGATGCGTCGACGAGAGACATCGCCATGCGACCGCGCTCGGCGAGCACTGCCATGTACGCGTCGCACGCCTCCTTCCCTTCACGCTCGAAGAGACCCGCGGCGACCAGCCCGTGCTGGTGCAGATGGTCGGCGAAGCGCACGCTCGACCCCTCGTTCGGCAGGACGGCGAACGCGGCGATGAGGACGGCGAAGATCAGCCAGAAGCTCAGGAAGATCGTGAGGGCGATGCCGCGCATGGAGTCACCGTCCTCTCGCCGATACCGTGTAGATGTAGCCGATGCCGCGGATCGTCTTGATGCGTTCGTCGCCGCCGGCGCGCGGGCCGAGCTTCCGCCGCAGACGGCTGATGTGCATGTCGACGCTGCGATCGAACGGCTCGAACCGGCGGCCGAGGACGTGCTCGGCGATGGCCTCGCGCGTCACGGTCTGGCCCGCGTCGGCGAGGAGCGCGCGCAGGATGTCGAACTCCACGGCCGTCAGGTCGACGAGTTCCCCATTGCGATCCACCGTACGCGCCGCTGGGTCGAGGACGACGTCATCGACCGCCAGGGTCTCGCGATCGTGACCGACAAACGGGGTCTCGACGCGCCGGAGCACGGCGCGGATGCGCGCCGTCAGCTCGCGGGGATTGAACGGCTTGGGGACGTAGTCGTCGGCACCGATCTCGAGTCCGACGATGCGATCGATGTCGGCACCGCGTGCGGTGAGCAGGATCACCGGCACGCGCGACGTCCGCCGCAGCGCGCGCAACACGTCGAAGCCGTTCTCGCCTGGCAGCATCACGTCGAGGATCACGAGCTGGTATCCGCCGGTGGCCGCGCGTGCCGCCGCGTCGGCCCCGCTCGCGAGCGTGTCGATCTCGAACCCCTCCTGCCCGAGCAGTTCGCTCAGCATGCCGGTCAGCTCGACATCGTCGTCGACGATGAGCAGGCGCGTCGCCATCCCGCCGCACTATGCCCGATGCCGAGGCGCGACTCAATCGCGACATCGACCGAGAACCGCCGCCGTCGTACGTCTCTCGGCGCGTGGTAAGGCATCTCCCCGTCGTTGCCTGACGCTCAGGCGTCGAGCAGTGCGCTCGCCGTCCGGACGAAGGCACGACGTCCTCGTCAAGCGGAGATCGCCATAGGCATGGCAATCTACCACCCATGGATCAGGTAGGGCTCGTCGAGATGGTGGGCGCCGCGGCGTTCTTCGGCTATCTCATCTGGGCCTTCATCTTCATGCAGTTCCTGCGCGACAGGATCATGCAGCGCATCGGACGGGCACTCGGCACGACGGTGGCCGAATCGTACGGCCAGGACGATGCGGCAGGCCTGATCATGGCCAACAACACCGCCGGCCTCTACGAGGGCGATCCCGACGCACCTGTCACTGCCCGGGTGGGTGTGGCCATCGCCGACTTCGTCGTGCTCGTCCTCGGCATCATGGGACCGTTCACGATGCTGGGACTGTGCGGTTACTACCTGGGCGACAGCGGACTGTTGTTCCGCTGGGAGGGCATGGTAACGGGCACGTCGGTCCGCATCGTCTCGCTCGAGCCGGCGGAGATGCGCAACGGCACCGGTGAGATCTCGGTCGTCATCGCCAACCAGGGCACGGTCACGGCGCTGCAGTGCCGGGCGGGCAAGGCCGACTATACGTCGGCGGATGGGTACACGAACGCGTCGAGCAAGGACACACTGTTCGATCTCGCGCCCGGTGACTCCCGGACGACAATCCTCACGCTTCACTCGCCGCGACCGGTACCCGGCACGCATCGTCTGCGGATCGAGGTCGAGTGCCGCTACCGCACGAAAGACCAGGTCTCCACCACGCTCCACGTCGTCGATTGACGGCAACGCGGAGGGCTTCGGGGCGTCACTCGTCGCGGCCGGCGAGTATCGCGTCGGTGCTGGAACCGGCAACGAGCTTCAGCTTGTCGAAGAACTTCGGCCTCCGGCCGCTCGCGACGAACTCGCCGACCGCTCGGCCGTCCTTGTCGTAGCCGTCGAGGCGATACGTGAACAGCGGCTCCAGCACCACCTGCCCGTCCTCGACGCGGCTGACTTCGGTGATGTCCGTAATCCGGCGGACGCCGTCCTGCATGATGTGATGCTGCAACACGAGATCGACGCTGTTGCTGATCTGTCGCTGGATGGCCCAGAGGGGCATCTCGAGGCCTTTCGAGAGCAGCATCAGCTCCAGTCGTGCGATCGCATGTGCGGGCGTGCTCGCGTGCAGGACAGCCATCGATCCGTCGTGCCCGCTCGTCATCGCGTGCACCATCTCGAACGCTTCCTCGCCGCGGATCTCGCCGACGATGATGCGGGTGGGCCGCATGCGGAGGCTGTTGCGGAGGAGGTCGCCGAGCGAGATCGCTCCGGCACCTTCGGCATTGGCGCGCCGCGCTTCGAGGCGCACGCAGTGCCGCACGGCGAGGTCGAGCTCCGCCGTGTCTTCGATCACCACCACGCGCTCGCCGCCGCGGATCTCGTTGGCGAGGATGCCGAGCGTGGTCGTCTTGCCCGACCCCGTGCCCCCGGCGAACACGATGTTGAGGCGGGCGCGGACGGCGCACGAGAGGAACTCGGCCATCCCCCATGTGAGCGTGCCGCGGTCGATGAGGTCGCGCAGCGTGCGCACCGCGTGCGTGAACTTGCGGATCGTGACCGCGGATCCCTGCAGCGACACGGGGGCGATGCAGACATTGACGCGCGAGCCGTCTTCCATGCGGAAGTCGGCCATCGGCGTCCGCGCGCTCACGCCGCGCCCCGACGCCACGACGAGGTTGTCCACGAGCAGGTCGAGTTGTGCCGGCGTCGCGAACACCGACGGCACCTCCTGCATGCGGCCCTCGCGCTCCACGAACACCTGTTGCGGCCCGTTGATCATGATCTCGGTGACCGACGGGTCGTCGAGCAACGGCCGGATCGGCGCGAGGCCGGGTTTGTCTATCAAACGCATGGGGGAATAGTACGTTCAACCGGGCACCGGGCACCGGGCACCGGGCACCGACATTCAGCATTCGGCATTCGGCATTCCCGGCACTACTGTTACTTTGCCGCCCAGACCACCGCGCGCGTCACGAGGTCCAGGTAGGCTGGCTGATCCATCGTCTCGGTGTGGTGACCGAGCGAGGTGACGAACACGCGCGCCTTGCCGTGTGTGTTGGTCCAGATCACCGGGTACGTCTTCTTCGACTCGACGCTGTATGCCTGCGCCAGCGGCGTCATCGTCGGCCACGTGCGTTCGAGCTCGTAGAGCTCCTCCGACGGGATCGTCCACGGGCTCGGCACACCACGCATGAGCGGGTGCGAGGGATCGATGACCTCGATCGTGAGCGGGCGCTGCGAGTCGTGACGCAGGCTGAACGCGCCCATCAGCTCGCTCCACGCGCGCGTCGTCGAGCGGCGATAGCTGTGCACGCCGCCGTGGAGGATCACAGCGCCCACGCCGCTGTCGCGATGCGCGGCCGCGAGGCGCTCGATCCACGGCACGTCGACCACGTGCGAGAACGACATGTTGTAGAGGACGACGTCGACGTCGTTGGTCCAGGCCGTGTCCTTGTGGCGATCGATGAGCGTTTCCGTCGACTTTCCGGCGGTGTGATCGATCGTCCACGTGACGTTGGCGCGCTGCGAGATGCCGGGAGGCAGGACGGCTTCCTGCTTCACGAAGTCGTGGAACCCGCCGCCCGTGACGTAGAGCGCGCGAATGGGCGTCTGGCGGGCTTGTGACGACTGCTGCTGAGCACGCGCGGACAGGCCGAGGCATGCCGCGACAAGGGCGAGCGCGACGATCGCGTGTCTGGACATGATGCGGATTATGGCATCGTGGACGGCCGGGCTCGGAGAGCCCGACCGTCGCGGCATTCTCGTCCCTGCTGTAGGATCGCCGCGTACTCCAGCAGGACGCTTGTCCATCGAGGAACGCCGATGATCGATCGTCGTCAGTTCGTGCAGTCAATGGTGGCGCTGGGAGCGGCGTCGGCGGTGTCGCCGGAGGTGCTCTTCGGGCAGGGCGCCAGCGAGCTCCGCAATCTGGCCGACGCGGCGCTGGCCACGGCCACATCGCTCGGCGCGTCGTACGCCGACATCCGCATCAACCGCTACAGGAACCAGTTCATCTTCACGCGTGACAGGCGCGTGCAGAACATCGTCAACACCGACGACTACGGCTTCGGCATCCGCCTCATCGTCGACGGGACGTGGGGCTTTGCCAGCAGCAGCGTGGTGAGCCGGGACGAGATCGCGCGCGTGGCGGCGCAGGCGGTGGCCATCGCGAAGGCCAACCGCGCGATCAACGCGGACCCCGTGCGGCTCGCACCCGTCGAGAAGTACGACACGACCTGGAATACGCCGGTCAAGAAGAGCCCCTTCGACGTGCCGCTGCAATCGAAGCTGGACCTGCTGCTGCAGATCCACGAAGAAGCGTTGAAGGTGCCCGGCGCCAGCTTCGTGGCGGCATCCATGCAGTTCGTGAACGAGCAGAAGTACTTCGCGTCGAGCGAGGGTTCGCACATCGAGCAGTCGCTGATCCGGTCGTATCCCTCGTTCAGCGTCACGGCCGTCGACAAGGCGAGCGGCAAGTTCTACTCGCGGCGGGCGCTCACGTCGCCGATGGGCATGGGCTACGAGTACGTGGAGTCGTACCCGCTGCTCGCGGAGGCGCGCGTGGCGGCCGAAGAAGCCGTGGCGACGCACAAGGCCAAGCCCGCGCCCGTCGGATCGAAGACGCTCATCCTGCACCCGTCGAACCTCTGGCTCACGATCCACGAGTCTGTCGGCCATCCCACCGAGCTCGATCGCGCGCTCGGCTACGAAGCCAACTTCGCGGGCACGAGCTTCCTCACCACCGACAAGCTCGGCACGTTCCAGTTCGGCGCGAAGATCGTGAACCTCGTGGCCGACAAGACGCAGGAACACGGCATGGCCACCTGCGGCTACGACGATGACGGCGTCAAGACGTCGCGGTGGCACCTGGTGAAGGACGGCACGTTCGTCGACTACCAGACGACGCGCGATCAGGCGCACCTCATCGGCCAGAAGACGTCGCACGGCTGCAGCTACGCCGACAGCTGGGGTTCGGTGCCCTTCCAGCGCATGCCCAACGTCTCGCTCGAACCGGGGACCAAGGATGTGAGCGAGGCAGACATCATCGCCGCCACCGACGACGGCGTGTACGTGAAGGGCGATTCGAGCTTCAGCATCGACCACCAGCGCTACAACTTCCAGTTCAGCGGCCAGACGTTCTGGGAAGTGAAGAACGGCCGCATCACGACGCAGTTGCGCGACCTCGCGTACCAGGCCAACACGCCGGAGTTCTGGAAGGCGTGCGACATGCTCGGCGGTCCGTCGACGTACGCGCTCAACGGCGCGTTCAGCGATGGCAAGGGCCAGCCCGTGCAGATCAACTCGGTCAGCCACGGCTGTCCGATCGCGCGTTTCTCGGGCGTCAACATCCTCAACACCGGACAGTAACCATGATCTGGACGAGAGAACAGGCGAAGGCACTCGTCGACCGCACGCTCGCACTGAGCAAGGCCGAGCACACGACGGTCGCCATCGACGGCAGCGAACGCGCCAGCGTGCGGTTCGCGCGCAACTCCGTGTCCACGGCAGGCGCCACCGCCGACGTGGGCCTGGCCATCACCGCGCGCTTCGGCAAACGGTCGGGCACGGTGACCACCGCGCGCTTCGACGATGCCAGCCTGCAGACGGCGCTGCGCAACGCCGAGGAAATCGCGAAGGCCTCGCCGGAGAACCCCGAGGCGATGCCGCTCCTCGGGCCGCAGCAGTACGCCTCCTCCTCCGCGTACTTCGACGATACGGCGTCTGCCACGCCGGACTGGCGCGCATCGTCTGTCGCGACGGCGATCGATCTCGCGAAGAAGAAGGACGTGGTCACAGCGGGCTTCGTCGAGACGCAGGCGGCGATACGCACCGTGGCCAACTCCGCCGGCCTCTTCGCCTACGACAAGTACACCGCTGCCGCCTACAACCTCACCGCGCGCCTGCCCGATGGGTCAGGCTCGGGATGGGCCTCGAGGGCGTACAACCAGTTGTCGCTCCTGCGCCCCGACGTGCTCGCCGAGACGGCCATCAGCAAGGCCGCCACGGCGCGCAATCCGACGGGCATCGAGCCTGGCGTCTACACCGTCGTGCTCGAGCCCGCCGCCGTCGCCGACATGGTGGCGTACATGTTCTTCTCCGCCGCCGCGCGGCAGGCAGACGAAGGGCGCAGCGCGTTCGCCAGGCGTGGCGGCGGCAACAGGATCGGCGACACCATCGTCGGCGAGAACGTGCGCATCCACACCGACCCGTCGCACCCGCTCGCCCCGACGATGAGTTTCGATGGCGAGGGGCTGCCCACCGAGAAGCGCGTGTGGGTGGAGAAGGGCGTGCTCCAGAACCTGATGTACACGCGGTTCTGGGCGGAGAAGATGGGCAAGGCGCCCACCGCGTCGCCGTCGAACCTGATCATGGACGGCGGCACCGAGACCGTCAGCGATCTGATCGCGGGCACGCGCCGCGGACTGCTCGTGACGCGGTTCTGGTACATCCGCCCGCTCGATCCGCAGACGCTCCTGCTCACGGGACTCACGCGCGACGGCCTGTTCCTCATCGAGGACGGCAAGGTGACGCGCCCGGTCAAGAACATGCGCTGGAACGAGAGCCCGATCGTAGCCCTGAGCAACGTCGACGCGATGACGGCACCGGAACGCGTCGTGAGCGGCGAAGGCATCGGCGCGTCGGGGTTGTCGCTGGTGTGTCCCGCCGCGCGCATCAGGGAGTTCCGGTTCTCGAGCGGCTCGGACGCCGTGTGATGCGTCGCCGGCATGGCGTGCTCGCGGCGGTGCTGGTGATGTGCGGCGGCGTCCTTGCGTCGGGTCAGGAGTGGGCGTTCCCGTGGCCGCAGGGCCGCATCGCGCAGTACACGGCGAAGCGCGCCACTGGTCCGATCGTGATGGACGGACGCCTCGACGAGGCCGACTGGCAGCACGCCGAGCGGTCGCCGCGATTCTCCGATCTGCTCGCCGGACGCCCGGGGGTCCACGACACGCGCGCCGCCGTGTTGTGGGACGACACGCACCTGTACGTCGGGTACTGGATCGAGGAGCCCTTCGTCGCGGCAACGCTCACCGAACGCGACGCGCCGATCTACAAGGACAACGACGTCGAGCTCTTCATCGCGGGACGCGACGCGTACTACGAGTTCGAGATCAACGCGTTCGGCACGATCTACGAAGTGTTCTTCGTGTGGGAGCAGCAGTATGCGTCGAGCGGATATGCCGCGCGGCCCGAGTTCGATCGCGCGCGCGACGGCGTGCGGCCGTTCAACGGCGTGGGCCTGAAGAACCATCCGCGCGGCCGCCGGATCGGCTACTGGAACTGGGACATGCCCGGCCTTGTCACGGCCGTCCACGTCGACGGCACGATCAACGACAACTCGGACAGGGATCGCGGCTGGTCGGTGGAACTGCGGATCCCGTGGAAGTCGCTCGAACCCCTCGCGATGCCAGACGGCCGCTCGCTACCACCGCGCGACGGCGACGTCTGGGCGATGGACTTCTCGCGCTTCAACACGTACAAGGAAGCCGCCCCCGCGCGTGACCCCGGCGGCTGGGCGTGGAGCCCGCACGGCGTATGGGACTCGCACGTCCCCGAGCTCTTCACGCGCGTCCGCTTCTCGGCCGAACGGGTACGGTAGGGCGCTTACGGCAGTTCGGCCATGTCCACGCTGCCTCCGTTGTCCGACGCACAGGTGCGCCGCTATCTGGCTCGGGTTGGCCATGCGGGTTCGATCGCGCCGACGCTCTCGACGCTGCGCGCACTGCATCGCGCCCATCTGTTGGCGATCCCTTACGAGAATCTCGACATCCACTTCGGCGTACCGATCGTGCTCGATCCCGAAGCGATGTTCGAGAAGCTGATCGACCGGCGGCGCGGCGGCTGGTGCTACGAGATGAACGGCGTGTTCGGGCGCGTGCTCGAGACGCTCGGCTTCCGGGTACACTACCTCGCGGGTGCCGTGGGCCGCGCCACACGCGGCGAGCAGGCCGAGGGCAACCATCTCGTGCTGCTGGTCACACTCGGTCAGGAGTGGATCGTCGACGTGGGCTTCGGCGACGGGTTCCTGACGCCGCTTCCACTCGAACCCGGCCGCTATCGCCGCGGCTTTCTGCGATTCGGCGTCACGCGCGCCGGGGAACGCTGGCGCGTCGACAACCACCGGTTCGGCGGTGCCGACGGTTTCGACTTCATGCGCACGCCACGTGCGCTCGACGCGTTCGCCGCGAAGTGCCACGATCTGCAGACCTCGCCCGAATCCGGGTTCGTCCGATCGACAGTGTGCCAACGCTTCGTTGGCTACGGCCTGGTGACGCTGCGCGGCGCCACCCTGCGCGACGTCACGCGCGCGGGCGTGACGAGTCGCGTGCTGCGCGATGCCGACGAGTTCGTGCAGGTCCTCGCCGACAGATTCGACCTGCACCTGCCCGACGCCGTCACGCTCTGGCCGAAGGTGTGGGCCAGCCACGAAACCTGGCTCGCCACGACGCCCGGTGCCCGCTGACCGGTTGCCGGTTTGCCGGTTGCCGGTTGCCGGTTGCCGGTTGCCGGTTGCCGGTACACTTCCCCCATGTCCCTCTCCCCCTCGCTTCGTCTCGGCAGGCGCGCGGCGCTGCTGAGTGGTCTTCTTCTGGTCGCCGGCCTGCCGGCGGTGCACGCGCAGGTCCCGGGACTCACGGGCACGCTCGTCGTGACCAACAAGACGCCGTCCACGGCGACGGTCGTCGACGTCGCATCGGGGCGCACGCTGGCCACGCTGCCCACGGGCACCAACCCGCACGAGGTCATCGTCACCACCGACGGTGCGCTGGCTGCGATCACCAACTACGGCGGCGAGCGGCGCACGCTCACGGTGATCGACGTCCCCGGCCTGAAGGTGGCGCGCACGATCGACCTCGGCGAGCATCGCGCGCCGCACGGGATCGCTGGCCTGCCCGGCAATCGCCTGGTAGCCGTGACGTGCGAGCTGACGCGCGCCGTGCTGATCGTGGACATCGTCGAGGGTGTGGTGCGTCACGCGATCTCGACCGATGCCGGCGGATCGCACATGGTCGGCGTGACGGCTGACGGGGCGTTCGGCTACACCGGCGACATGCGCGACGACAGCGTGACGCGCCTCGACCTGACGACGAACCGTCTGGTGCGCAGCTACCCGGTACCCGGCGTGCCTGAAGCCATCGACGTCACGCCCGATGGGAAGGAAGTCTGGGTCGGCAGCAATCGCCTGGGTCAGGTGAGCGTGCTCGATCCGCAGACGGGCGCCGTGACGACAGCGACGACGGGCATGAAGTGGCCGTACAGGATGCTGTTCACGCCTGACGGGAAGCAGGTGATCGTGCCCGATCCCACGCTGAACATCGTGCGCTTCATCGACCGCGCCGCACGTAAGGAGATCGCGACACTTCCGCTCGCGGGCGCGCCGCAGGGCATCACCATCACGCCGGACGGACGGTACGCCTTCCAGTCGCTCAGCGCCGAGACGCGCGTGGCGATCATCGACCCGGCGTCGCGCACCGTCGTCGGACACCTGTCTGTCGGCGAGACGCCCGATGGCGTCGCGTACACGACGCGCGTCGTGCCGGCGCGCTGAAACGGAGAGCGCACGGGCTGACGCCCGTGCGCTCCATCCTGATGTCGCGAGTTGCCCCTACTGCAGGCGCGTGGCAGGCAGGCTGACGCCGGTCTTCCAGGTTCCGGTCCCGAGCGACCAGTAGATGGACTCCTCGACGACGATCGGCGTGGCATTGAGGCTGTCCACGCGCGCACTGAATCGCCTGTCTCTGGCGGTCGGGAACTCACCCGCCACGTTCAGCGTCTGTCGGCGACCGACAGGGACCATGTACTCGCGACTCTCCGAGGGCGTGCCATCCTCGAATGCGATGGTCACGCGCACGATCGCGTCGGCGTCCGACGGATTGGCGACCAGCAGATACGTCGCGGCCCCCTGCGGTCCGCCTGCCACGCCGTCGCCCATGGCGAACGAGAGCGCTGGCGCGAGCAGACCGGTACCGCCGTGGCCCTCTTCCCACCCGGGCTGCCCGTTGGTGGACCACCACATCGCGCGCTCGGCGATGATCGGCACATCGTTCTTCGACGTCACGTGCATGCCGAGACCCGTCCAGCTCTCCCAGTCGTGCTCCTTGTCGAGCGGGACCGTCACACGACTCCTGGGCCCGACGATGTGTGTGCGCGTCACCCCTTCACCATGGTCGGGGAGATACCGTACGTCGACCTCCGCCGTCGTGTCCGAGGGGTTGACCAGGAGGAGGAACGAGTCGAAGAACGGACCTGCCGAGCCCTCGGCGAAGAACCACTCCGTGCCGATCCCGGGCGATCCGAAGGACGTCTCGCCGGCTTCGAACCTGCCGTCGCGAATGATGTAGGTCGCGCGCTCGGCGACGAGGGGCGCCGACGCACGCACCACCGTTCCGAAGCCCTGATCCTGCAGTTCAGGTCCTTCCTGATTGACCCACACCGTCTGGCGCGAGTGCTTCGGCACGAAGTAGCTGCGCATCACGGAGTAGCCGTTCCCCGATACGAGGTACTCGACGTCGGCCGTGATGTCCTCCTCGGTCGGGTTGGTGAGCAGGAGGAACGTGTGCAGTCCTTCGTGCGTGGTGCCTTCCGCGAAGTACCACGTGGGCGAGAGGGGCATCGCGCGTTCCGCCGTCGCGCCTTCGCCGCGGCGGTTCCACGTCATCGTGCGGTTGCTCACGACGGCCTCGTCGGCTTCCACGCGGATGCCGAACGCGTGGTTCTGCAGACCGGCAATCATCGACGTATCCACCGTAAGGCGACCCTGCGGGCGGCTCCTCACCAGGTGCTTCACGACGGTCGCGTCGTCCAGATAGAAGGTGAGCTGGACGGCCGACTCGAACGGCGCGGGGTTGTAGAAGTTCAGCCACGTCGTGAACGGATCCTGCGCGGTACCTTCGGCAAAGAAGATCCCGTGCTGGCCATTCGGATGCGTGTTGGCTTCGAACTCCTCGAAGTTGCTCTTGCCGTCGCCGTCGGGGTCACTCGCGGCGTCGTTCGGATCGTGCGGATCGAGTCCGTAGAACTCCTCCCACACGTCGGGGATGCCGTCACCGTCGGAGTCGACGGTCGGCGCCGAGGGATCCATCGGATTGGTCGGATCGGGTGCCGGCGGCTCCGGCTGACCGGGCTGCGTCGGCTCCGTGGGTTCGGTCGGCGTCGGCTCGGGACGCTCGTACGGCGTGTAGGCCTTCACGAGCGTGCCGTTGCCACCGGGCAGGACCAGTTGCACGTCGAGCGGATGACCGGCCGGCAGCGGCGGCGTCACGAACCTGACGATGGAGTCGGACTCCACGACGACCTTCGGAGCCGGCACGCCGCCCACCAACACCGTGGGCGTCACGCCAGGCGTACCCGGCAGCGTGAAGCCGGCGCCGTGGATGCTCACGAGCGTCCCACCCTCTGCGGGGCCTGACGCGGGATAGATGTGCGTCACGTAGAACGGCGGCGGAACGACGTTCACCACGAACGTCCGCGTGGTCGTCACCTGACCATCGAAGACCTCGACCGTCACCGTGACCGGGCCCTGCTTGTAGGGCACCGGCGTGATGGTGAACGTGCCCGTCGAGCCGCCACCGTAGGTGACGGTGCTCGTCTGCGCCGTACCAGGCACGCTGCTCGTGACGGTGATGCTGATCGGCTCCGATTCGCCTGGACCTGGAGACAGGCTCGTCAGCGTGATCGTCTGCGGACCATCGCTCCAGTGCATCGTCAGATTCGTGGGCTGATCGACAGTGGGCGCGTCGTTCACCGGCGTCACCGTGAGGTCCACCGTCGTGACGGCGCTGGTCGCGAGGCCGTCATTGGCGCGATAGGTGAACGAGTCGGGGCCGAAGTAGTTCGCGGGCGGCGTGTAGACGAAGCTGCCGTCGGCGTTGAATGACAGCGTGCCGTGCGTGGGCCCGCTCACCTGTACGGCCGTGAGGGGGTTGACGTCAGCATCGGTGTCGTTGGCGAGTACGCCAAGCCCCGCATTGACGGTGAGTACGCCGTCCTCGGCCACCGTGTAGGTGTCGGTGACGCCGACAGGCGCGCTGTTGGGCGTGATCACGTCGTTGTCGGCCGCCGCGTTGTTGGATGGGTCGAGGTCCGTGACGCCCACCCCGACGGCGATGCTGGCGGGCATCGAGAGCGTGCCTGACGCGCCCGTCACGGTCCCCGTGACCGTGTAGATGGCGCTGCTGTTGGCCGCCAGATCGACAACCTGGCTGATCGCGCCGTTTCCGCTGGCGACAGGGCACGCCCCGCCACCTGACAGGGCACACGTCCATGTGACGTTGCTGAGGCCGGCAGGCGGCGTGGCCGTCACGGTGGACCCATTGACGGCGACGTTGCTCAGGTTGCTGGCCGTGATCGTGTAGGTCGTGGTCTGACCGGAGATGACACCCGTCTGACCATTGTCGACGTCGACCTTCAGGTCGACGAGCGTGTTGTTGGTGACGCTCGTGTTGACCACGGGTCCGAGCAGTGCGGGCTCGTTGGTACCCTCGATGCTGTAGTTGCCTGCCGCGATGGTGCCCGAGGCGCCGCCGTTGACGTTGACGACGATGTCGATCGGATGGAGCTGGTCGACGGGCAGCGTCCCGATGTTGCACGTGACGACGCCGGCCGACTGCGTGCAGCTGTTGAGAGAATCGCTCACGGAGACGAAGGTCGTCTGCGGCGGTACCGTGAACTTCACGACGCCGTTCTGCAGGTCGCCGGTCCCCTGGTTGCGCGCCGTCAGGTGGTACGTCATCTGGCCGCCGGGATTGACCTGCGCTGGGGCGGTCGCGATGACGCTCGGACCTGGAATTTGCGATCCGAACGCGTCGACGTACACCCATCCCGCGTGGCCACCCGGCGAGCAGCGCGAGGCGATGGCTTCGAGCTCGATCTCGTCGCCCACGGCGAGAGACGCATTGCCCGGCGCGATGTCCACGATCTGCCAGTCGGTGAAGGTGTAACCACTGTGGGTCTTCCACGGCACGCCTGGTTCGGCGGCATACGACATTCGCTCGTAGAGCACCGCGTTCCCGCGCGACTTGTTGCGCACGATGATGAAGAACCATGCCTGCTGGTGGCCGGCATGTGAGCCGTCGGCCAACACCGGCGCGTACGCGAGCCGGATGTGGACCTTGCCGTCGAGGCTGTCCACGTCAGACGACTGGACCGTCGTCGATTGCTTCAACGCGTTCGCATTGTTGCTGCTGCCCGCGTAGTTCACGACGGCGGCGAAGTCGCCGAACCGCGGTACCTTCAACTGGTTGTTCGTCTCGGTGACCGAAACCGAGAAGGGACCACTTCCCAGCGTCCCGACCACGAATGTGTTGTTGGCACCGCCCGTGTTCCTGACGATGCTGCTGGCCCCATACGGTGCGGAGCCAGTCAAACTGGGGTTCAGGAACGTGGTGACAGTCCAACTCGACAGGTTTCCGTTCTCGAACCCACCATTGGTGAACAGGGCGAGACTTCCAACGCCCGATGCGACGATGGCGGACAGGACCAGTCCGACACGCCAGCGCAAGGCAACCGATTTCCGCATAACCACTCCGAAAGGCTGGGGTCTTCCGAACACGCCAGTCATTGGCGCGCAGAACTCCTGCCTCCGCACAATCGGAATTCGGGACCATTTCTTGAAACGCGTTTCGTGTGGGCCGGGCTGTGAAAGGAAATCCGGAGGATCGCGCTTGGTGGGGTAGAGAGAATGCCGCGATGCCGGAATGCCGCGAATGAGGGGAATGGAGACAACATGCGCACACGACGAATCCTGACGGCGGGACTGCTGGCGGTGGCGATCCTTGCCCTGCACTCAGGGGCGGCCTTCGCGCAGAAGGCGGCGGCAACAGCGGCGGCGGAGAGGAACGTCACGGGGGGCACCGCGACGCTGGGATCCGAGCGCCTCACGTACACGGCCGGCGTCGCCTGGTTCGACAGGTACGACGACAGCGACGATCGGATCACGATCGCGTTCTTCGATCGCACGCCGACGCCCGCGATGCGCAAGAGCCGAGACGCGGCCGATGAGGCGCCCGGCAGGCTGGTACTGCACCTGAAGCGCGGCGCACCGCTGACCATTGCGTCCGTCACGTTCTGTTTCGTCGGCGCCGACTTCCCCGTCGATGGTGCGATCGGCAACAACGCAGACGCGCGGGGCTGCGGCCTCGCGGTGTTGAGCGGCACGGCGAAGCCTGGCGGGACCGTCACGGCGCAACTGAAGGGGACCGGCCCGGGCAAGCCCTGGACGTGGGACCTGCGCGTGAATCTGCCGATCGAACCGTAGTCACGACAACTGGAGCGCCTGGTGCTCGTGAGGCCGGGGCTATACTCCCGCCATGGCGGGAGACGTCACGACGCTGCTGGCGCGCTGGAGCGACGGCGATCGCGACGCTCTCGACGAGTTGATGCCGCTGGTCTACGGCGAGTTGCGCCACAACGCAGGCGCATATCTGCGCCGGGAACGCGACGACCACACGCTCCAGCCGACGGCACTCGTCCACGAGACGTGGCTGCGACTGGTGCGCCAGGGCAACCCCTCATTCGAACATCGGCGCCAGTTCTACGCGCTCGCGGCGCAGGTGATGCGGCGGATCCTGATCGACCATGCGCGCGCCACCCGCGCCGACAAACGCGGGGGCGACCACATGCGCGTGGCGTGTGCGTCCGACGTCGGCACGGATGCACCGGCGTTCGAGGACCTGCTGTCGCTCGACGCCGCCCTCGCACGGCTGGCGACAGCCAACGCACGGCAGGCGCAGGTCATCGAGCTGCGCTACTTCGGCGGCCTGAACGTGGAGGAAGCCGCCGACGTGCTCGGCGTCTCACCGGCCACTGTGAGCCGGGATCAGAAGGTGGCCGAAGCGTGGCTCGGCCAGGCGATGGCCGATGACGGCGAACAGGACTGATACCGGCGCGCCGCTCGATCCGGTGCTGTGGGAACGCGTCGAGCGCGCGTTCCTCGCTCTCGAACACGTCCCGGCAGACGAGCGGGACGCCGCGATCGCAAGCCATGCGGCCGGCGATGCCAGCCTCGCGCGCATCCTGCGGCGCATGCTGGGCGCGGCCGAACACGCACCCGCGCGCATCGGAGACGCCATCGCGCGTGCCGCCGACGCCGTCGCGGCCATCGCACCCGGTTCGTGGATCGGACGCCGTGTCGGCTCATACGTCGTCCTGCGCGAGATCGGACGCGGGGGCATGGGTCTCGTGTTCGAGGCCGCACGCGCCGACGCGGCGTTCGACAAGCGCGTGGCGCTCAAGGTCGCTCCCGACTGGCGCGGGGGCGACGACTCGGCCGCCCGCTTCCGCGCGGAGCGCCAGATCCTCGCCGGTCTCGAACACCCCAACATCGCGCGGCTGCTCGACGGCGGCACGGAAGACGGCGTGCCGTACTTCGCGATGGAGCTCGTTGACGGCGAGCCCATCACTGCGTATTGCAACAGGCACGGCCTCGACCTCGACGCGCGCCTGCGCCTCTTCATCGACGTGTGTCTCGCGGTCGAATACGCGCACGACCATCTCGTGGTGCATCGCGACATCAAGCCGGCCAACATCCTCGTCACGGCAGGCGGCGTGCCCAAGCTCCTCGACTTCGGCATCGCCAAGGTGCTCGGCGGACGCGCCGCAGACGCCACGCTCACGGCGGTCACCGCGTGGACGCCGGCGTACGTGAGTCCCGAACAAGTGCGCGGATGGCCGATCACGGTCCGCACCGACGTCTATTCGCTTGGCCTCGTGCTCTACGAACTGGTGTGCGAGTCGCGTGCCCGGAGTACGGAGACGACAGCCGACGCGAGCCTCGTCGCCGCACTCTCCGAGGCCGCACTCGACGCGCCGAGCGCACGTCTGCGCGCGGCCGGCCGGCGCGATCTGGCCAGGCGCGTGGCAGGCGACATCGACACCATCACGCTCACGGCCGTGAGTCATGCACCCGACGAGCGCTACCGCTCCGTGGCGGAGTTGCGCGACGACATCACGCGCGTGCTCACGAACCGCCCGATTCGCGCACGCATGGCGAGTCCGCTGCACCGTGCGCGCAAGTTCGTGGCACGCCACGCCGTTGCCGTGACGGCCGTCGCCATCGCCGCGACGCTCGCCGTCGCCGGACTCGTATCGGCGCTGAACGAAGGGCGCAAGGCCGATCGTCGCTTCCAGCAGGTGCGGGCGCTCGCCAACACGTTCGTCACCGACGTCCACGACCGTATCGCCATGCTGCCGGGATCCACGGAAGCACGCCACGCGATCGTGCAGACGGCCCTCACGTACCTCGAGAGCCTGCGCGCCGACGTCGGGACCGACGCGGCCCTGGCCGTCGAGCTCGCGAGCGCGTACGAAAAGGTCGGCTCCGCGCAGGGGCTGCCGACAGGGCCGAACCTCGGGAACACGGAAGGCGCGCTGGCAAGTTACGACACGGGCATCGCGCTGCTGCAGCCGTTCGCGTCACAGGAAAACGCGGCGAGACAGACGGTGTCGCTGCTGAATCTCCGCGGCGTCGTGAGACGCGCACGTGGGGATGTCGATGGCGCGATCGCCGATCTCGACGAGGGCGTCGCCATCGGGCGCCGGCTGCTGGCAGCCCGTCCGGACGACATCGCCACGATGGATGTCCTGGGCAGCATCGTGGCCAACAGAGGCCGCGCCGCATTCGAACGGCGTGATTTCGGCGCCGCCGAACGAGACGGGACCGATGCGATGGCGCTCGCGGAGCGCCTCGTCGCGGCCGCGCCGCAGAACTCCCTCCACAGGAACTCGCTCGCGGCGGCACACCTGGCCGTCGGTACCGCGCAGCTCGGGGCGGGGAGGCTCACCGACGCCGCGACGCACTACAGGGAATCCACGACGATCCGTGAGGCGTTGGTGCACGAGCACCCCGACAACGCCGCATACCGTCGCGCGCTCGCCATCGGCTACGGCACGCTCGGTGACGTGCTCGGATACAGGCCCGACAATCTCGGGGATACCGATGGCGCCGTCACCGCGTTCACGAAAGCCGCCGCACTCATCGAGCAGGCGCGCGCCGAGGATCCGAAGGATCGGCGTGCGCTGTACGACCTCGCGAACGTCCACGTGCGGCTCGGACGCGTGTACGCGAACGCGCAGCCGGCACGGATGGACGACGCCTTGTCGGCCCTCGAGCGGGCCACCTCGAACGTCGACAGCCTCCTCGCCGAGGATCCGGAGGTCCTCACGTACCGCTACCTGCGATTCGTGGTGCTGAGAGACAAGGGCTACGCGCTGGCCCGGATCGGACGGCGAACGGCCGCCATCACGGCACTGGAGGACGCCGCCAAGGTCGGTGCCGCGCTGCGTGGAGGCCCGAACGACGCGACCGTCGCCGATGCGATGACGGTCATCGCGACTCGCCTCGACGAACTTCGCCTCGCACGGTGAAGGGAGTGGGAGTCACGCCTGAGAGGGTGTGCGTGACGCAAACGCACGAGCGCTGACTAGAACTCGGACGCGGCAGAGGGCCTCTGCTGCGTCATCCGCGCCAGGTCGCCGTGATCGACGACACGAGGCGTCTGGTACGGCTTGCGTGGCGTCTTCTCCGTCCCGGGAACGGTCGTTTTGAGCGTGCATGAAGTCAACGACGAATCTCCTGTTGAGGTAATGCCGACGCAAGTGTAGCACGCCATGGCGCGGCGACTATCCCCTCCAGCGCGTCGACGACGGCGGGGATGACGGTCAACTCACGCGGTCGTCGAAGCGACCACACGGGCACACGCGCCGCGAGGTGCGCACACTGCCGCAGGTGCCGGGCACGCTGGATGTCGACGAGCAGCGGCCGGCAGAACGAGTACCGCACCAGCTCGATTGCGGCAGCACCGGGGTCGAGACGCTCGCACGCGAAGTCCCCATCGTCGAGCGTCACCAGCGCCGCTATCGGAGCCGGGTCCGACGCGAGAGCCGGCAAGGCATAGGTACGCTTGTCTGCGGCCATCCACGACGCCCGGACCTCGACGCCCGCCGGCGGCTCGTGCAGACGCACGAATGGCGCGTGGGGATGCACGCGCGGGTGGTCTCCGTCCCCGGCGTCCACGACGGCGATGTCATCGGCGAGCAGGGCGTGCCCGCGGCCGGCACACGCCGTCGCCATGGTGGACTTGCCAACGCCGGAGTGGGCGAGCACGACGACGGCTGCCGAACCGATCCGGATGACAGCCCCATGCAGGACCAGACGCCCGCGCTGCATCGCCGCAACAGCCAGCAGGGGGCCTGTCAGCCACTGCGCCAATGTCCCTGGCTCGACGTCGGCCTGAGGCCAGGCGAGCACGTATGCACCGTCCTCGACGATGAAACGCCCGGCGCCGGCAGCCACGACCCTGACGCGCCGGCCATCGGAACTGGCCTCGTGGGTGTCGCCATCAGGCGGCGGCATACCTCGGCGGTCGACGATGGTGAGATCGGCGGCGGCAGCGGGATCGGCGGCGGGGACGCCGGGCAACTCGAATGGCGATCGCACGACCATTCCGCCGAGCCGGTATCGGCGTTCGATCATCGTCATGACGTCGCAGTGTGGGCCACGCCGCGCGTGCATGGCAAACGGAAGCGCGTCGATGGCTCTCGTGGCATGATGGACCTCGTGCTCACCCCCGGCTCGCGATTGGTGGCTCGCGCCGACGTGCTCGGTAGTAGTGTCGGCGACGAGGCCAGCATTCTGCTGGATCCCGTGGCGGGCCGGTACTTCACCATCGAGGGGGCGGGCACGAGCGCGTGGGCGGCACTCGCCGTCCCCGTGACGTTCGATGCGCTGTGCGCGCGCGTCACGGCGGAGTTCGACGTGGACGATGCCACCTGCGAACGCGACATGCGCGATCTCGTGACGCGCCTGATCGACCTCGGACTCGTCCGCGTCCTGGACGAGCACGACGCGGACTGACCATGCTGTCGCGTCTCTGGCGCCTCGCGATCGCCGCGACCGTCGTCGCCGTGGTTCGCGTGTGCCTGTGGACGCTGCCCTTCGCGCGCGTCGAGCGCCTCGTCACGCGTGGGCGCACATGGCGGTTCGGCGCCGTACGGGAGATGCCCACGCACGTCGCCGGGCGCGTCCACCGCATCGCGCGCTTCATTCCTTCGGCCTCCTGTCTCACACGCGCGCTTGCCACGCAGATCCTGTTGGCGTGGCAGGGACAGGCGTCCACGGTTCGCTACGGCGCCCGTCACGACGCCGCGGGGTTCGCCGCGCATGCGTGGGTCGAGATCGACGGACGGTCGCTCGATGCGTTGTCGAGCGACTACCGGCCGTTGCACCCGGCGGGAGTGCCGCGTGGCTGATCGCATGGCCAGGCGGCTGGTCGCGCTCGCAACAGGCGACGTGGCGAGCCGGCCACCTGTCCGCCGTAGCCCCGACGACGAGCGGGGCGCGACGTCGGGCGAAGGTGGAGGCCCGGCCCCCGCAGACGATCACGTCGTGCGGACGCTGTACACGCAAGGGTTGTTGTCGTGGGGACACGACGTGG
This sequence comes from Acidobacteriota bacterium, assembly GCA_020845575.1. Classification (NCBI taxonomy): domain Bacteria; kingdom Pseudomonadati; phylum Acidobacteriota; species Acidobacteriota bacterium. The sequence goes on from JADLFL010000035.1 coordinate 40,712, forward strand.
CAGTCGCCGACGGGTGGCCAGCAGATGTACGCGAACGGATCGCGCGCCTGCGGGCCGACGCCGTGAGCAGGGCACTGGCACAAGCGGCGTTGCTGACGACCCTGCGGCAGGAGGCCGAGCACGCCGGCATCCCGCTGATGGTGCTCAAGGGCATCGCCCTCTCGACGGCCCTGTACGGCGACCTTGCGCGCCGCCACTCCGTCGATCTCGACGTGCTCGTCTCACCCGTCCACGCGGGCACCATCGCCGGAGTGCTGCGCGGTCTCGGTTTCGTACCGGGCCACCCATGGCAGGACGGCGGGTCGGACGAGTTCACGCGATGGGCCCGGCTGCACCATGAGTTCGCGTTCACCGACGCACGCGGCCGGGTCGTCGAACTGCACGCGCGACTCACTGGTCCCTTGATGGGACGCAGCCGCCCCTTCGAGGCGTTGTGGCACGACCGTCGAGAGGTGCGGCTCGGCAGTTGCCACGTGGCCATGCCGTCGTGGGAAGACAGCGTTCCGCACCTTGCGGTCCACGGCTTCTGCCATGGATGGGAACGGCTGTCGTGGATCGCCGACATCGCCGCCATCGCGACGCGCGCCGACGTCGACTGGGATCGCACGCGTACGCTGGCCGGCGAGTTGCGGTGCGTCACGGCCGTGGAAGCGGCACTCGGGATCAGTCACGCCCTGTTCGACACGCCGTTGCCGTGGCGTCCCGGCGCGCGTGCCGATCGCGCGGCGCGTGCCGTCGTGACGCGGATCGAACGCGGACGATTCAAGCCGCCCTTCGCCGACTGGCTCGGCGATCACTTCCGCAGCAGGGATGGCTGGATCGATGTCGCCCGGCACGCGTGGGCGTTGTGGCGTGTGCCGGCCGCGGATGATGCCAGCCCCGGCGAGTGGCCGCCGTCGGCGCTGTCGCTGACGTGGCGGCGCCCGCTCCGCCTGGTCCGTCGCCACGTGATCCGCGGCACGCGCGACGCCGCCTGACGCGTCAGCGGCGCAGCACGCTCTGGAGCAGGTCTCCGAGCTGGCGCGACGTGAACTGGTTTCCCTCGATGTTGGCCACGAGTACGCCCTGCCGATCGATCACCGCGGTTCGCGAGGTGTGGTTCATGAATCCCTCGTCGAGGAAGTAGTCGACACCGAACGTGTCGCACACGCGGCGGACCTCGGCGGGATCGCCCGTGAGAAAGCGCCAGCCATCCGTCGCCGCACGCAGCGCCGTCCTGGCGTACGCCGCCAGGACTTCCGGCGTGTCGCGCACGGGATCGAACGTGATCGTCAGGAAGACGAGGTCGTCCTCGAGCTCTGTGCTGAACCGTCGCTGCTGGGCGCCGAACTGATTGGCCACTCGGAAGCAGAACTGCGGCTGGGTGCAGCTCGTGTAGATGAAGTTGACCGCCACGACGCGGCCCCGCAGATCGGACAGCCTCACCACGCGCCGCGTGTGATCGATCAACCGGAAGTCCGGAACCGCTGTCCCGACGGCGATGCCGCCGCGCGCCTGACCGGTGACCATCTCGGAGAGCACCGAGAGCCTGTTGGCCGTGAACGGATCCTGCTCCGCCGTGCGGTACTGGAGCACGCGGACGCCTTCGGCGTGCGAGGAATCTGGCCCCATCACGAGCGTGAACGTGATGCGCGCGCCCGGGTGCACGCCATCGAGTTCCTTGCTGTCGCGCACCTCGAACGGCATCGTCATCGCCGGCATCACGCCCTCGATGTCCTCGTGCGAGACAGTCATCTGCTCACGGGTCGGGTGGACCTCGATCACCATGCCGGCGACCTGGTGACGCGTGGTTGCCTCGTCCTGTGCGACAACCGGGGCGCTCCAGGCGATGGACGCGGCGGCGAGGAGGCCGAGCGTTCTAGTGCGCGTGCGTGGCGGCACGGGACGTCACCTTTCCGAGTGGGAGTACAGCGCGCGCGAGCGGCTTGGCGACGGGCTCGAACTCCGTGATCTCGAACGTCTGGTTCGCGGTCAGGTTCGTGAAGCGCTGACGCGTGTTGGTCGACGGCCACCACACGTCCACCCGCACGACGCGATCGGCCTTGCCGAGTCCGATGTGCTGCAGGAGCGGGGAGCCCCCGAACGATCCGCCCGTCGTCACCGTGCGATGCATGACGCGCTGGCCGGCGGGCCCCTCGGCCGTCACGGCGATCCGCGCGCCGATCGCGCTGCGGTTGCTCTTGACGCCCACCAGTTTCAACGCCAGCCAGTCGTTGCCGTGGCCGGGGTTGCGGAAGAGGCGCACGGCGTGGGAGTCGCCCGGCACCGCGCCGCCCACCTCGAAGACGATGTCCTGGTCACCATCGTTGTCGAGATCGGCGAACGACACCCCGTGACCCTTGTGCAGTTCACCGGTCCCCGACGAGAACGTCACGTCCACGAAGCGCGTGCCGTCCTTGTTGCGCAACAGCGAGCTCGGCGTGAGCGCGCCGTAGGACGGGTTGCCGGTCCCGAGATAGATGTCGAGCCAGCCGTCGTTGTCGATGTCGCCGAAGTTGGCGCCCATCGGCATGAACACCTTGCCGAGGCCGACCGCCATCGACACGTCGGCGAAGGTGCCGTCGCCCTTGTTGCGATAGAGCTTCAGCGTGGTGCCGTTCGGCGGCAGGCCGAGGTAGGTGCGCGCCGACTCGACGACTGACGTGTAGTAGCTGGTGACGAACAGGTCCTGCCAGCCATCGTTGTCGTAGTCGAACGCCCACGACGCGAACGCCTTCAGCGAGCCGGGCACACCGGCGGCCAACGCCACTTCGGTAAACGTGCGGTCGCGGTTGTTGCGATAGAGGAAGCTCTCGCCGGTGAGGTTGGACGCATACAGGTCCTGCCAGCCGTCGTTGTCGTAGTCGAACGCCACCACGCCCTTGGTGAACGCGACGTGCGTCAGGCCCGCCGCCTTCCCGATCTCGCGGAACGTGCCGTCGCCCTGGTTCAGATGGAGCTGCGCCTCGCCGCCCTCCTGGCCGACGAAGATGTCGAGCAGCCCGTCGTTGTCGATGTCGGTCCACACGGCCGCCTGCGTCGCGGTGATCGGCCCGTCGAGGCCGGCGGCCACCGTGACGTCCGCGAAGCCGCCCTTGCAGTCGTTGCGCAGCAGCGACTTGCGCTGCGGACGGTCCCAACCTCCGCGCAACACCAGGATGTCCACGCACCCGTCGTTGTCGTAGTCGGCGTGCACCGCATTGAGGCCGCCGAGCTGCCCCGTGAGCCCCGACGCGGCGGTGACGTCCGCGAACGTGCCGTCGGGCAGCCGACGGAACGACTTCATCTGCGCGCAGGGGTCCGAGCTCGAGGTGATGAAGTCGAGCAGGCCATCGTTGTCGAAGTCGTCGACGAGCGACGACCCTGACGTCGCCACGGAGTGCAGCCCCACGTCCCTCGCCACGTCGGTGAAGCGACCGAGGTCTTCTGCGGATTCGAACGTGGACGGCGGGATGAGGTGCGCGGGCGGCACTTCCTTCGGATAGCCCCCCACCGTCATGTAGGCGATGTTGAGCATCCACTTCACTTCGAGCTCGTCGGGCCTGTGCGACAGGTAGCGGAGGAAGTGCTCGATCGCCTTGCGGGAGGCCGTGGTGTCGGCATACGGCGCGAGACCCAGCGGCGTCAGCAGGCAGCGATCGTCGGCGTGCTCCTGCACGCTGTTGTCCATCTCCGCCTTCCGCAACCACGCGATGCCGAGCGCCTCTTCGAGCTGGACGGCCGTGGGATCCGACGGTGACGCATGCGTGACCACCAGCGCGAGCGCCTTCGAGAACTGATCGATGACCGCGTCCATCCGCCCGCTGTACGCATACGTCTGTCCGAGCCCGAAGTGCAGTTGCAGCACGCGCGGCGGCGGCATGGTCACTGCCGCGCCACCAGGCCCCAGCAGTTGTTCGTACCGGCGTGTGAGGCTGTCAACGGCGTCGCGGCGCGCCTGGCAGATGCTGCCCGGGAGCGTGTTCCACCCGTCGGGTTTCGGCAGGGCATCCTGCCCGGTCAACACCTCGCCGAAGCCCGAGATGTTCAGCACGTACTTCACGCTTCCCGACGCCGTCAGCCCGGGGTTGGTGGGGTCGGGTCTGGCGCCGACTGCCGCGCCGTGCGACACGACCTGCACGAGCGCGAAGCCGGCGGGCACCGCCACCACCGACGTGACCTGTCCCGGTCGGACACCGCGCAGCGCGTCACGCAATTCGGGGCGGAGCTGCGCCGGGTCGATCGAACCCAGCAGCCCGCCGTCCGGGGCCGACGGATCGACAGAATGCTCGCGCGCCAGCGTCGCGAAGTCCTCGCCCGCCTTCGCCCGTGCAAGCACGCGCTGCGCCTCGCTCTCCGACGCCACGATGAGGATCCGCAGCACCACGGGTCCTTGCCCGGCATCCTGCATCGCCGCACTCGCGCGGACGTGGAGGCCGATGCACACGGCAATAGTCACGAGCAGCAGGCCCCACGGCCTGAGGACAGGGCGGAAGATCGAGCGAATCAAGCGATCGAATGTACGGCACTCAGGCACGAACCGTGACAGCGGCCGGGCGATTCCGGTGGGGTTAGCTTCAAAGCGGCGAGAGATTAGCTGGTATGCACTAGGCTAGTCCCGGCCCGTCATTCATCGCCAAGGGGAGTTCGGTGACGACAGACGCGAGGTCCACCGAGCGGATGGCGTCGAGCGCGCACTCCCAGCGCCCCTCGACGCACAGTCCGCGAATCCCTGCGTCTTCGTACGCAGCCATGGCTGCCTCGAGACAGGCCTGCCTCACGGCTTCGAGTCGTTGGTGGTCGTGCGTGTCCGTTCGCGTCATGGCAGGGACTCCCGCGCCCATTCTGTCTCTCTTCCCTCTTCGTCCTTCGACCTCGGGCCCCTGGGCCTCCCGGTTGCCGGTTGCCGGTTGCCGGTTGCCGGTTGCCGATTTAAACTTGCATGGCGTATGCAGCTTAACGCGTTCACCGACTACAGCCTGCGCGTCCTCGTGTATGCGGCATCGCAACCCGAGCAGCAGTGCGTGACGGCCGATGTCGCCGCGGCGTTCGGCGTGTCTCGCAACCATATGGTCAAGGTCGTCCACGCGCTGCAGCGGTTCGGGTACGTGCGGACGGTGCGCGGCAGACGCGGCGGGTTCCGCCTCGCGGCGGCGCCGGACCGCATTCGCCTCGGCGACGTCGTCAGGCGCACCGAAGGCACGCTCGCGCTCGTCGAGTGCTTCGAGACAGGGAGCGCATGCCCGCTCACGCGGGCGTGCGGCATCAAACGTGCATTGAGCAACGCGTCCAGCGCGTTCTTCGAGGTGCTCGACAGGTGGACCGTGGCCGACGCGATCGGCGAGCCGCAGTGGGCCGCGCGCGTGCATCGGCTGCACGTCCGGAGGAAATCGGCATGACAGACATCACTTCGCGTCCGGACATCGAACGCCTCGTCGACACGTTCTACGGACTCGTGCGGGGAGACGACCTGCTGGGCCCGATCTTCGATGACGTCGCGCACGTCGACTGGGCCGAACACCTGCCCAAGATGTACGCCTTCTGGGACGCGGTGCTCTTCGGCACGCCGGGGTTCAAGGGCAACCCGCTCGCGACGCACGTCATGCTCTCGCGCAAGACGCCGCTCGCCGAACGCGAGTTCGGCAGATGGATCACGCTCTTCCACCAGACCGTCGACCAGGAGTTCGCCGGGCCGATGGCCACCGAAGCCAAGCGGCGAGCCGAGCAGATCGCCATGACCATGCAGTACCACGTCAACGCGCATTGACGGAGGCCTCGGTGCAGGGGTGGTAGGCTGACTGCCGAGGAGCCCTCCCTGATGAAGCGCCGCCATTTCGTCAATTCGCTCACGTCCGGGCTCGTCGGTGTGCTGGGCACCAGCCGCGAGGCTACGGCGGTCGCGACGCAGGGGCCATCGCCCGTTCGTACGCCGCTCGTGCTGATGGCACCGCGTCCCGATGGTGTCGAGGCGATCTGGGCGGTGAACCGCCTCTGCACGGGCCGCGTCGAGTGGGAGGCCGCCGACGGCACGCGCGGGAACACGGCCACCACGTCGTTCGGCTTCGTCCCGCAGGGCGAACACGTCCTGCGCGTGCGTCTGCAGGGCTTCACGCCAGGCGCGACGTATCGGCTTCGCACCGTGACGCGGGCCGCCGGAGAGACGGCCGAGATCCCGAGTGCGTGGAAGTCGTTCCGGACGCTGGATCCGTCAGCGGCTCGTACGTCGTTCGTCGTCTGGAACGACACCCACATCCACGACGAGACCATCAAGCGCCTTCACGAGGTGACGCCCGCCGCCGACTTCCTCGTCTGGAACGGCGACACGTGCAACGACTGGAAGACGTCGGACATCCTCGTGCCGACGCTGCTGCACCCCGGAGAGTGCGACATCACGGAAGGCCGGCCCCTGCTCCTCACGTTCGGCAATCACGACGTGCGGGGACCTCGCGCATTCGAGATGCCCGACATCGTCGCCACGCCGTCGGCGCGCCCCTTCTACGCCTTCAGGTCTGGACCCGTCGCGGTGATCTGCCTGCACACGGGCGAAGACAAGCCCGACGACCATCCCAGTTTCGGCGGCCGCGTCGCGTTCGATGCGCTGCGCAGGGAACAGGCGGCCTGGCTGGCCGACACGATTCGGCAGCCGGGCATCAGCGACGCGCCGTATCGCGTGGTGTTCTGCCACATCCCGCTGCGGTGGCTCGATGAAGGTCCGCAGGACTACGCCGCCACGGGGTTCGATCGCCACAGCGGCCGCAGCCGCGCCGCGTGGCACGACTCGCTCGTGGCGTGGAAGACACAGGTCATCGTCTCCGGCCACACGCACCGCCGCGCGTGGCTGCCTCCCACCACCGAATTCCCGTACGGCCAACTCGTCGGCGGCGGTCCGAGGCTCGAGGGCGCCACATGGATCGGCGGCGCCGCCGACGCGCAACAGCTCACGCTGCAGGTGCACGACCTCCAGGGCACCGTCCAGGAAACCGTGTCCTTCAAGCCCCTCCGGTAGAACCCGCCGGGGCGCGCGGGAATCCGGTGCCCGGTGCCTCGACGCTCGGACTGGACGAGTCGTGGACGGGCCCACCACCATGACGCGCATCAAGCAAGAACTCCAGGCACAATCGGCGACGCCAGTGAGCCATTGGCGATCGTCGCGGTCCTGAATGGCGCACCCTCGGTGCGTCATAATCGGGACGTGCGCATCCAGATCGGGGGACAGACGCATCACGGGTTCGACGAGCCGCTCGGGCTGCTGAGCGACTGCCATCGGCGGATCGAGCACTTCCTGCAGGTGCTCGTCACCGTCGACCAGCGCCTGTCCGGTGGTCGGCTCGACGCCGAGCACCGGCACGCACTCGAAGCGGCCGTGAAGTACTTCGAGCAGGCAGCGCCGCACCATACGGCCGACGAGGAGGACAGCCTGTTCCCGCGTCTGCGCGCCAACGGTGATGCCGACGTCCGGAGGGCACTGTCACTCGTGCAGCGGCTCGAACGCGACCACGACACGGCCGACGCGCACCACGACGTCGTGAACGGGCTCGTGCATCGCTGGCTGCAGGATGACGGACTCGCCGCGCCGGAAGCGGCAGCGCTGCGTCAGCATCTGGCGGCGTTGCAGGCACTGTACCGAGCCCACATCGCCGTTGAGGACGATGAAGTGTTTCCCGTTGCCGCCCGCGTCCTCGACGAACGGACACTGCAACAGATCGGTCAGGAGATGGCCGAGCGCCGCGGCGTGTCAGTGCCAGCAGACGTGTCCTGACCGGGCACCGGGCACCGGAACTCAGACGTCGGGCGCGGGCCGGCGACAGGACCCGCGCCTTCACGCCCGCTCGCGATTGCTTCACGGGCTCTTCCAGCCCGTTGGTCAGCCGTGCGCCCACTCGGATCACCGGCGTCGGCTCGCTCGGGGCGGGGAACACCGGCTGGAGAGCGATGACGCGGATGCCGTTCTGCAGGCGATCCCGGCAACCAGGGAGCGGCTCGACCTGGACGTCGAGTTGGCGTCACCGGCCGACTTCATCCCCGCAAGGACGTCGCCGACTGCTCGCACGTGGTCTGCTGACGCGAGCAACGCGATCCAGTTGACCGTCCTGCCGGACGGCCAGTAGCACGCAGAAGCGCGGCGCCGAGCATGCCGCAGGCGACGAGCAACAGCCCGCCCGGTTCGGGAACGGTGGTCTGGTCGTCCGAGCCGGCGTCGTCGAGCGACGTGAGCCTGAACCAGCCGTCCGACGAGAGGGTCATCGGGTCGCCGAGGAACGCCTCGGCCAGGACCTCGGCGCGCGCCGCGCCGACATACGCGTACATGTCGTAGTAGACGGTCAGTTCGCCATACGGCGGGATCGACGGCAGCGCGAGCGTTGCTGCGTACGCGCCGATGTCCATCCGGAAAGTGTTGCCGTCCAATGTGGTCGTCAGATCCGCGTGGCCGCTGCTCGTCGTCTGGACCTGATGCGGCGGCGGTAGTCCTGAGTCGCCGTCCATACGGACGTAGTAGTCGAGGAGCGAGCCCGTCGTCTCGTCCCACGTGCCCCCGAACCCGCCCGCCGGACTCTTGAGTACGTAGTCGATCGACGCAATCACGCGTCCGAAGACCGCGTCGAAGGTCTCGGAGAAGTCGGTGATCTCGATGTGTCCGGCTGGGATCCCGAACGAGAACTGCATGAGATCGAGGCTGCGGTCGTCATGGCTGTTCTTGATCGTCATGCTCATCCGCGCGAGTGCGACGGATCCGCCGGGCGCGCCGACGTTCTTGTCGATGCCCACTTCGAGCGTGCTGGCATCGGCCAACGCCGACCCGAATCCGCTGTCGGGGTTACCCGCCGCGTACGCCACGTAGCTCTCGTTCCTGTCGCCGGAGCCGGGAACGACAGGCTGGGCGGTATAGGGCCTGACCGCGAGATACTCGCGAATCGGAAACGCGATCGGCAGGCCATCCCGGAGATCCGACGACCCGAAGATGAGACGCACGCCGGTGTTCACCTCGTACGACACTCCGATCAGGTCGAACGGCTCTGCCGCGGCGGGCGTCGCCAGGAGCCACGGCAGAGCCATGACCATCAGCAGGCGTGCGGTTGGTCGTCTTGTCATCGTTTCCTCCACAACTGGGGATCGCGTCGACCGCGCGTGAACCTGGTCACGCCCATGGAAGGCCCTGTCACACGGTGTCTGTCGGAATGGCGCGAGGGCGATACGAGTGCGAGGGATCGGCTCGTGCCGCTCGTGTATGGCGAGCTGCGATCGCTGGCGCGACGCCAGCTCGCCCGTGAGTCGGCGGCGCACACGCTGTCGGCAACAGCACTCGTCCACGAGGTCTACCTTCGCCTCCTGCGGCAGCGGCAGATCGCGGCGCACGACCGTCAGGCGTTCCTGCTCGTGGCGGGCGCGGCGATGCGGCGCGTGCTCGTCGACCACGCGCGTGCCCACCGGCGCCTCAAGCGAGGCGCCGCGCAACACGTGGCGTCGCTCGACGATGTGGAGGTGCCGATCCTGAGCGCACTCGAGATGGAGGAGGTGCTCGCAATCGACGCGGCGCTCGACGCACTCGACGCCCGGAACGCACGTGCCAGGCAGGTCATCGAATGCCGGATCTTCGGCGGCCTCACGCTCGAGGAAACCGCACACGCACTGAACCTGTCGCCGAAAACCGTACAGCGCAGTTGGACGACAGGGCTGGCCTGGTTGCGCAACGTCATCGGCGTCCCCGCCGTCGACACGCGGTCCTGATCGCGGTTGCCACGTCGTGAGCACGGAGTCCTGGGATCGACTGGAAGAGCTGTCCACGCAGTTGCGCGACCTGCCGGACTCCGCGCGCACCGCGGCGCTCGACGCCGCCGGGGTGGATGCATCGCTGCGAGCGGAGGTCGAGACGCTCTTGCGCGCGTCGACTGACGACACCCGTCTGTCGATCGAACGGCTCGTGCAAGACGAGGTGTCGAGTGAGGAGCGCGACACCGACTCGTGGCTGGGCCAGAGGCTTGGCCCGTGGCGGGTCGCACGTGCGATCGGTCGAGGCGGCATGGGCGTGGTGTACGCCGCGGCCCGATGCGACGGCGCGTTCGATCTCGAAGTCGCGGTCAAGCTGTTGCAGTCCGGCGCTCGGAATCCATCTGCCGTCGAGCGCTTCCGCATCGAACGACAGGTGCTGGCGGCGCTGAAGCATCCGTGCATCGCGGGTCTGGTCGATGGTGGCTTCGCACCGGACGGCACGCCGTACCTGGTCATGGAACTGGTGGACGGCGTGCCGATCGTGCGCTGGGCAACGGACTCCGGCGCACCGGCAGCGGATCGCCTGCGGTTGTTCCGACGCGTGTGCGACGCCGTGCAGCACGCGCATCGCGCCCTCGTCGTGCATCGCGACATCAAGCCGTCCAACATCCTCGTCACGCGCGACGGCGACGTGAAACTGATGGACTTCGGCATCGCGAAGCTGCTGGAACCGTCGACGTGGGGATTGCGCGAAACGGACACGCGCGTGGAGATGCGCGCGCTGACGCCCGCGTACGCGGCGCCTGAGCAGGTCCGCGGCGATCCCGTCACGACGGCCACCGACGTCTACGCGCTCGGCGTCCTGCTGCACGAGTTGTTGACCGGCGTGCGCCCGGGACACACACCGGCGACGACGCTGGCTCGCGATCTCGATCGCATCATCGGCAAAGCCATCGCGGACGACCCGGATCGTCGCTACGCCTCCGCCGGACAACTCGGCGAAGAGATCGCGCGCTATCTCGAGGGACGGCCGGTGCTCGCGCAGCCAGACACCCTCGGGTATCGCGTCAGGACGTTCGTGCGGCGCAATCCCGTGGCAGTGGGTCTTGCCACCACCATCGTCGTGAGCCTTGCCGTGTTCGCGGCCATCTCCGCCTGGCAGGCGCGCGTGCTCGCCGAACAACGGCGCGTGGCGCAACACGAACGCGACACGGCCAATCACGTCGTCGGCGTCCTCGTCGATCTGTTCCAGACCACCAACCCGTCCGTGCGGCCCGACGGCCATCGCATGGCCCTGGGAGAGTTCCTGGCCGGCGCCCAGGTGCGTGCCCTCGACTCGCTGCGCGACGCGCCTGAGGTGAGGGCGCGCCTTCAGTACGTGTTCGGACGGATCCACCTGACGCGCGGCGCGTACGCCGACGCGCGGCGTTCCCTGGAGGACGCCGGTACGTCGCTGCGCGCGGCCGGCGGCACCGATTCGCCGGAGACGCTCGACGTCCTCGTCGCGCTCGGCGAGACATGGCATCACGCCGGCGATTCCGCGCGCGCCACGGCGCTGCTCGAAGAGGCACTGACGCGTCATCGCACCGCATACGGCGATCGCGATCTGCGGACGGCTGCCGCACTGCAGGCACTGGCGCCAGCCGTGGCGACCACCGATTTCGTCCGGTCCCGTGCGTTGCTCGTCGAGTCGCTGGAGATACGGCGCGCGCTCCTGCCGGCAACGGATCGACTCGTCGGCGAGGCACTCGCGTCACTCGCCGCGCACCATCACAGGCGTGGCGAGGCCGACCAGGCGCGGCGCTACTACACGGACGCGCTGGCGGTCTTCCGGACACCGGCCCTCCGGAGGCATCCGACGGCGATCAGTCTGCGTGGCGATCATGCCACGTTGCTCGACAGCCTCGGGGCGCACGACGAGGCGGCAGCGCTGCAGGCCGAGGCGCTGGAGTTGGGTCGATCGATCGTCGGACGCGAGAGCCTCGTTGTCGCGAATCTCCTCAACAACTCCGGCGTGACGCTGCAGTGGCTCGGCCGGCACCGCGAGGCGGAGGCGCACTATCGGGAATCGTTCGAGATCCATCGTGGACTGCTCGGCGATGGTCATCTCCGCACGCGCAATGTCGCGCGAGGCATCGGCCGCGCGCTGACCATGCAACGCCGTCACGCCGAAGCCCTGAACTGGTTCGATCGCGCCATCGCCGATCCACTCGGAGACGACGAGGAATTGCGCGCCGGCGTGTGGGGCATGCGCGCACAGCGCGCGCGTGTCCTGTCGGCACTCGATCGCCCCGGAGACGCCGTCAGCGAAGCCTCGCGTGCTGTCGGCGCGCTGTCACGCATGGCCGCCGCGCCAGGCGCCGACAACACCGCACGCGTCAGCGCGCGAGCGGCGCTGGGAACGGCGCGTGTGACGCTGGGCCATCTCCTCGTGAATGCCGACCGCACCACGGACGCCGAAGCCCTCATCGTCGACGCGCTCACAGGCATGACCGGGCTCGACGCGTCGCACCCGCGACGCGCGGAAGCCGAGTGCGAGCTCGCACGCGCGCGTCTCGCCCGCCAGTCGACGGATGTGGAGTGGGCGCGCCTGGCTGCGTGCCTGCCGCGCTACAGCGCGTGGCCGCTGGCCGAGCAGGATGCCGTCGAGGCGCTGGCGCGCCTGCACGCGGCGCGCCCGCGATGATGGCATCCGCTGTTGCGCGATCGCGTGCGAAGTTCCGTTACGACACCCAGGCGCGATCGCCCGACTGCTCGCCGGCGCGCCTGACGCGCCAGGCCTGCTGCAGGTGACGACGGCCGTGCGCGGCGAGGACGTGCAGGCCCGTGGCCAGGCTGAAGCGCAGGCCCGTGAAGAGCGGGTTCCAGTACATCACGCCGGCAAGATCGAGGTCGGCATACGTGCGCAGGAACGCGAGGACGGCGCTGTTGGACGTCAGGAAGCGATCCGACCCATCGCGCAACGAGACGGCCGGCCGAGGGCGAATCGCGCGCGGCGCGCCAACCGTGATGGGCGATTTCGCCGCGGGCTCCATCGACCGCACGACCCAGCCACCGAACAGGCCGGGGACCGCCGGGCCACGGCGGAGGCGTCCCTTCGCCAGTGCACGCGTCGCCGGGCCTTCCATCGCCGTCAGGTATGCGGTGTTGCCGGCGGCCATGTGGTCGAGACACTCGGCCACGCTCCATGACCCGGGCGCCGGATTCCACGTTCCCTGCTCCCCGGTCAGGCCGCTGACGAGGACGCGCGCCTCCTCCTCGTTCGCCTCGAGCGCGCGCTCGAGCGCCACGATATCCGGATGCGTCACCGTCATCACGCCATGCCTCCCCCTTCGCCCCCAGAATCATCCCACGCCGGACGGGCCATGGACGCGGCCCTGCTCGGCGGACATCCTGCAGCGGCGCGATGCGGCAGGCCCACGGCTCGTGGATGGTGCCGGCCGCACGCTCGCCAACGTGTCTTCACCTGCGGTACGGTTACGGCGGTGATCGCACTCCTCGTCTTCGCGCTGGCGGCGCTATCGCTGTCGACACAGGCACCGTCATCCACGACGCCGGGCACCGTTCCCATCGTCATCGAGACGGCACTGGGATCGATCGACGCGGAGGTCGATCTCGTGCGTGCGCCGATCACGGCCGCCAACTTCCTGCGCTATGTCGATGCGGGTCTGTTCGACCAGGGCGACTTCCACCGCACCGTGCGTCCCGACACCGAATCGCGGAAGGACTACCCCATCGAAGTGGTGCAGGGTCGGATGAACCGCGCGCGGCGCGACGAGTCGTTTCCCGCCATCATGCTGGAACCGACGCGCGTCACGGGCATCACGCATACCGATGGTGTGTTGTCGATGGCTCGCAGCGGGCCCGACACCGCGACCGACGAGTTCTTCATCGTGATCGGCAGCCAGCCGACGCTCGACTTCGGCGGTCTCCGCAACGCCGATGGCCAGGGCTTCGCCGCATTCGGCCGCGTCACGCGTGGGCTGGACGTGGTCCGCCGCATCCAGGCAGCGCCCGTTGCACCCGGTACACAGACGCTGACCCCGCCGATCGCCATCACGCGCATCCGTCGCGTCGACCGCGCTCCGCGCCCGTAGGGACCGCTTCCTCTCCCTTCGGCAGTCTCGACGTATCGAGTCCTCACACGAGTCGGATCGGCAGTCGGCGCCATCCGCCGACGGGATACGTCTCACGCTCCGCGGCGACATCGTCGGCCAGCCCGATCGACGTCGTGTGCTGCAGCAGGGCGTCTGTCGCCGCCACGAGTTCGAGCGTGGCGAGCGGACGGCCAGGGCACACGTGTACACCAGCGCCGTACACCAGGTTGTGCGCGGCATTCTCGGCAGGACGATACGCGTCCGGATCGTCGAAGACCGCTTCGTCACGATTGGCCGACGTCCAGTTCAGGTACACGCGCGTCCCCGCGTCGAGCCGGAATCCCGCCACATCGGTGTCACGCGTGACGAGGCGACGGTTGACGAGGAACGGGTCGTCGATGCGGAGCATCTCGTCGATCGCCGGCGCCAGGCCGCTGGCGTCGGCGCGCAGTTCCGCCTGGACGTCCGGATGCGTCGCCAGGAAGTGGATCACGACACCAAGAGCGGCCGCGATGGAGCCGAGATCGCCAGCCGTCCAGTTCCGGAGGATCGACACGACGTCGGCGTCGCTCAGCGGACGGTCCTCGACACGAACGCGAAGCAGTTCGGTCGTCGGGTCCGCCGGTGCCGCATCACCACGGGCGCGACGACCGCGCACCTGCTCCGCGACGATCTCGTCGAACGCGGCGGCGACGGCGGCTGTCTGCGAACGGTCGGCAGACCGCGTGGCCGCATGGTTCTCCACCATCCACGCAACCAGCCGCTCCTCGACGCCGTGCCACCCGAGCCACTCGACCTGCGCGTGGACGGCGAACGGATAGCCGATGTCGACCACGGCGTCCACGACGGCATCGCGCGGCACGGCAGACACGATCCGTTCGGCGCACGCACGCACGCGCGGTTCCAGTTCGCGCATGCGTTCCGACGTGAAGAACGGGTCGATGACGGCGCGGAACGCCGCATGCTCGGGCGGATCGAGACTGTTGGGCACCTGACGATACCCGGACACAGCCGATGAGAACGTGCCCGGGTCCAGGGCGGCTGCCGCGACGTCCGCATGCCGGAAGAGCGTGACGCCGCGCGGCGAACGCGCGACAGGGCATGTCGCCCGCCCGCGATCGTACGTGGCGCGCTGGTCGGCCAGGGACTCGGCAGACAGCGGCTCCCACAGGGGGATCTCGTCTCCAGCGCGCAGTGTCATGTCAGGTGGTGACGATCAGGCGCCCAGCTTCTCGAAGTCGATGACGATCATACCTGGCTCGCGCTGGACGTACGCGATTCCGACCGCGTCACCGTAACGGGCTTCGATCTGCGCCAGGAGCGGCAGCGGATCGTGGTCGTTGCAGAACCGCATCGTCTCGCCTGGCACGAGTGCGTCGAGCGCGCCGAAGATGGCAGCGTGGCGAAATCGCTTGGCGATGCCACGTGCGTCGAAGGGGTAGAGCTGGTCGGCCTGAAGGTGCAGGTGCGTAGCCATGCCGCCGAGCATGACGCGTCTGCCGCGCCCATACCTTGCGGCAGCGCAAACGATCGGTCTGTCGTCGCACCGCACCCGTCCCCGCGCGCGCAGGGTGACGCATGCGTTGCCCTGCCTTCACGGCGTCTTCAGTCCCCTGCGTCGTTCCATCGCGCTCGCGTCCGTGCCACGAAAGGTGGTCGACAGCGCGCCGAGGGTCACGGTGATCGGACCTGCGGCCGGGCGTCTCGTTCCCTGCTCGTCGACGAGCGTCAGCGGTTCGGCGTCCAGTGGGAGGTTCACGCGAGTGGATGCTCCGGCCTCGAGCGTCACGCGACGGAACGCCGCCAGCGCCCTGCGCGGCGCGGACCCGCCTGCACCCTCGTGTGTCACGAAGGCGAGCACCACATCGTCACCGGCACGCGCGCCGGTATTGGTGACAGTGACCGAGAGCACGGGTGTCGCGCCCACCTCGCGGGTCGACTCCACGCGCAGATCGTCGTATCGGAATGTCGTGTAGCTGCGTCCGTGTCCGAACGGCCACAGCGGCTGGCCCGAGAAGTAGCGGTACGTCCGCTCGCGCATGGAGTACTCGCTGAACGGCGGCAGGTCGGCCGTCGATGCGTAGAACGTCACGGGCAGGCGACCTCCCGGGTCGGCGTCGCCGAACAGGACGTCTGCCACCGCGGCTCCGCCTTCACCACCCGGATACCACGCGACGAGGATGGCGTTGGCGCGCGCCTTGATCGTGGGAATCGCCTGCGCACTGCCTCCCGTGATCACCACGATCATCGGCTTGCCGAGTGCCGCGACCTCGTCGAAAAGCTGGACCTGCGGTGAGGGGAGTTCGATCGCCCGGCGATCGCCGCCGGGATTGCTCTTGTCCTCGCCCTCTTCGCCTTCCTGCCTGGCCGTGAGGCCCAGGACCATCACCACGGCATCGCTGGACCCGGCTACGTCAACCGCTTTGCGCCGGGCTTCGGACGTGCCGCGCGTGATGTCGCTCCCACGCGCGCTCGTGACAGTCATGCCGCGCGACGCGGCGGCCTGCCGAAGCCCGGCGAGGATCGTGACCGGAGCCGACGGCGTGCCGTTGTAGTTGCCGATCAGGGCGTCGAGATCGTCGGCGGTGGGACCGATGACGGCCAGGCGCGTCAGCGTCGGCGCGAAGGGCAGCACGCCGTCGTTCTCGAGGAGCACGAGCGACTTGCGCGCGACGTCGCGATTGAGCGCGCGGTGCGCCGTCGAATCGTTCAGTGCATACGGGGTCCGCGCGTATGCCACGCGCTCGGGGGGGTCGAACAGGCCGAGCCGCATCCGCGCCGTGAACAGTCGCGTGAGCGCGCGATCGATGTCAGCCTCGGTGAGCAGGCCGCGCTGCACGGCTGCGGCGAGGTGACGGAAGTCGCTTCCGCATTCGAGATCGGTGCCGGCCCTGACGGCCTGCGCGGACGCCACCGCCGCATCGGCTGAATACCGGTGCCGTTTCCACATGTCGTTGATGGCACCACAGTCGGTGACCACGTATCCGTCGAATCCCCAGCGTGCGCGCAACAGGTCGTCGAGCAGCGCGCGGCTGCCGCTGACGGGCACCCCGTCGACCGCGTTGTAGGCGGTCATCACGGACAGCACGCCGCCGTCGCGAACCGCCCGCTCGAAGTGCGGCAGGTACGTTTCCGCGAGATCGCGCCGGCTCACTCTCGCATCGAACGTGTGCCGGCCGGCTTCCGGACCGCTGTGCACGGCGTAGTGCTTCGCCGTGGTGATGGTCTTGAGGTAGCGCGGATCGTCGCCCTGCATGCCGCGGATGAATGCGACGGCCATGCGACCCGCGAGCACCGGGTCCTCGCCGTAGGTCTCGTGGCCGCGGCCCCAGCGGGGATCGCGAAAGATGTTGATGTTGGGCGAGAAGAAGGTCAGGCCCTGATAGCGACCGCGCTGGCCCTGGCGTACGAACTCATGATGCTTGGCGCGAGCCTCGTCGCCGATGGCGGTGGCCACGCGCTGCATCAGCGGCTCGTCGAACGTCGCGGCCAGCGCAATCGCCTGCGGGAACACCGTGGCAACGCCAGCTCGCGCCACGCCGTGCAGGGCCTCGTTCCACCAGCCATAGGCAGGGACGCCGAGCCTGTCGATGGCCGGCGCCTGGTCCATCATCTGGCCGACCTTCTCGTCGAGCGTCATCGCTCCGACCAGCGCCGAGACGCGCTGGGCGGTCGGCAGATCGGGGTCGAGCCATGGCCGGCTCTCCGATCGTGTCTGCGCGATCGGCGACGAGGCTGCCATGGCGCAGGCTGCCGCCATCGCGCACAGCGCCCGGCTCACCCTTGCGAGTGTGTATGCTGCGTGCCGGCCGTGAATGGTCATCGTCGTCGCTCCCCGTGGCAATCTACCACCGGGATCTTCTTGCTGGCCTCGCGCCGGATTCATTCGTTGGAGGATGCCATGCACGGACAAATCAACAAGATCACCGCCGTTCCGGAGCACAGGGCCGCACTTCAGGAGCTGCTGTTGACGGGCATCGACGAGATGCCCGGGTGCCTCTCCTACATCGTGTCCGCAGACACCAGTGATGCGAACGTCCTGTGGGTGACCGAAGTCTGGGACAGTGAGCGCAGTCAGGAAGCGTCGCTGGAAGTGCCGGCGATCAAGCAAGCCATCGCGGCCGCCATGCCGATGATCGCCGGCTTCGATCGCATTGCGACAGTCAGTCCCGTCGGCGGCACAGGCCTCGGTGCGTAGAGCCGGGCGGCGGCTCCTGCCAACGCTGCCGCGCAACGGAGGTGGATGCCGCTCCGTCGCACGCTCCGGGTCGTAGCCCGCATCCCTGGTGACAAGTCGACGCGATGGCCGTGCCGCTGGCAACGATGACGTGGGTGCCGGGGCTGAGCTGATCGGAGGTGACGGCCGCCGGGCCAACCCCCGAAGCACGGGCCGGGCACCCGTCCGCCGCAGCCCGGAGGGCGAAGGTGGAAGCCCGGCCCGTGTGAGAACGGTGATGTTTCGCCACCGACAATGCCGCGTCGATTGACTTGCGTTGCGGCTTCCGTGGACAATCCGGGCTCCGTTGGTGGCTGCTGTCCTCCGAAGGTCGTGTCGCGACGTCTTGCGGCGGCCCGATTTCCCGCGCACCGTGTCGAGCGAAGACACCCAGGTGTAGGCCTGATGCAACAGGATTCGATGGCGGCCATCCTGGCGCAGGCGACACCGTCGCTGTTCCGCTCGCTGACGGACGCGGCGCTGCGGGGCCTGGAACCAGAACTCTCGATGGTGAGGCTCGACAGCGGTGAGACGCTGTTCACCGCGGGCGCGCACGCCGACGCCGTGTACGTGGTGGTGTCCGGCCGCCTGCGCGCCGTGCTCCAGGACGATCGCGGGGAGCGCGTGCTCGGCGAGATCGGTCGCGGCGAGTCGGTGGGCGAGATGGCGCTCCTCAGTGGCGAACCCCGCTCTGCGACCGTGTACGCCATCCGCGACACCGATCTCATCAAGCTGAGCAAGGCCGGGTTCGAGAGGCTCGTCGACCGCCAGCCTGCCGTCACGCTCGAACTCGCCCGCCTGATCATCGCGCGCTATCAACAGGCACTCGACGCACGCGCCGCCAGCCAGCCGATCGCGCTCGCCGTGATCCCCTGCGATGCGGCGGCAGCGGCCCAGGACTGCGCGGGCAGGCTCGTGCGCGCGCTGTCTGCCCAACGACGCGTGCTCCACGTCGAGCCCGAACGGCTGCGTGCCGAGCACGGGCTCCCTGCCGAGTGGCTGGCCGACGATGCGGGAAGTCGGTCGCTGGCCGCCTGGCTGCACGAGCAGGAAGTCAGTCACGACCATCTGGTCTACGCCGGCGACCCTCGCGCGTCCGCGTGGACGCGACTGTGCCTGCGACAGGCCGACCTCGTGCTGTTGGTCGGGACGGGGTCGCCATCGAGCATCGACGGCAGCCTCCTCGATCTGATTCAGGACGGCAGTGCCAGGCAGACGGCGCGCAGGGAACTGGCGCTGTTGTACGACAGTGCGCGCGGGGCGCCGCGTGGGACGGGGGACTGGCTCGCCCGCGTGCCTGTCGTCGCCCATCACCACGTCGACCCGGGGAGTCCGCGCGACTGCGCGCGGCTCGCGCGGCTGCTCACCGGCACGGCCACCTGTCTCGTACTCGGGGGCGGAGGCGCACGCGGACTGGCGCACATCGGGGTGCTGCGCGCGCTGGAAGAAGCGGGGCTCGCCGTCGACGTGATCGGCGGCACGAGTATCGGCGCCATCATCGGCGCCCAGTACGCGTCAGGCTGGGACGCCGCGCGTGTGCTCGACGAGACCCGCCGGAGATTCGTCGACGCGGGCACGCTGAACGACTACACGATCCCCATGATCGCGTTGCTGCGGGGGAAGCGCTACTTCGGCGCGCTCCAGCACCTGTTCGGCGATCGGCGGATCGAGGACCTGCCATTCACGTACTACTGCGTGTCGACGAACCTGACGCGCGGTGTGACGACGGCGCACCACGCCGGACCGCTCTGCAAGTGGATCGCCGCCAGCATCGCCGTCCCCGGGGTGGGGCCACCGATCTTCCATGACGGGGAAGTGCTCGTCGACGGCGGTGTGCTCAACAATCTGCCGGTGGACTTCATGCGGGGCCTCGGGCGTGGACTCGTGCTGGCCTCGGCCGTGTCTCCGGCGTTCACGATGCAGGTCGACGCCGCCACCGAGGACTTCACCTCCCCCTGGCGACTCGCGTTCAATCGCCTCAACCCGCTGGCCACGCCGGTCCGCGTGCCGACCATGGCGAGCATCCTGATGCGCGCGGCGTCCCTGCCGAGGCGTCCGGCGAAGGATCAGATTGCCGACCTCGTCTTCGAGCCGCCGCTCGAGGAATTCAAGCTGCTCGAATGGCGCTCGATCGACAAGCTGGTGGACATCGGCTATCGCACGGCCGTGGCGTCGCTCGAACGATGGCCAGGCACCGCGAGCCTGGCCAGGCGAGAAAAGGAGTGAAGGAGTGATGGTCGATGGACGGTAGCCAACAGCGTCTCGCGTCTCTGCAGGCGGTTCCTCTCTTTGCGTCGTGCGCGGCCGAAGAGATCTCCGAGATCGCGAGCGTGCTCGAGACTGTCGACGTGGCGGCCGGGACTGTCGTCTTCCGGGAGCGCGACCCCGGCGTCGACATGTACATCATTCAGACCGGTGCCGTCCGGATCGTGTCTGAGGGACCATCCGGCCAGACGATCGCCGAGCTCGGCACTGGCGACGTCTTCGGCGAGATGGCCCTCATCACGGGCTTCCCGCGATCGGCGTCGGCGATTGCGTCGACGGACGCCAGGCTCTGGCGGCTCGAGAAGGACCGTTTCGACACCCTGATCCGGAGCTACCCGTCGCTGAGCGTCACGCTGAGCCGCGTCCTCAGCCAGCGGGTCCGGCGGACAGCCACCCTGGGCCGGGAGTTGACCGGCCGCACGGCGCTCGTCACCGGCGCGTCGAAGGGGATCGGGACCTACATCGCCCGCGCGCTGGCGCGCGAGGGCATGAATCTGGTGCTCACGGCACGGTCGGCCGAGGCGCTCGAGGAGCTTCGCCAGGAAGTCGAGGCGCTCGGCGTGCGCGCGATCGCCATTCCCGCCGACGTGAGCGACAAGGCCGATCTCCAGGCGCTGGTGGTGCGCGCCATCTCGGAGTTCGGTTCGATCGACCTGCTCGTCAACAACGCCGGCATGCTGCTGACGCTCGCGTACCACAAGGTGTTCCCGCAGGAAATCGACGACCTGATTCGCGTCAACCTGGCCGGCCCCATGTTCCTCAGCTGGCTCGTACTTCCGGGTATGCTCGAACGTGGCTCGGGCCACATCGTCAACGTCGGGTCGCTCGCGGGGAAGTACGGGCCCGCGTACAACGAGCTCTACTCGTCGACGAAGGCGGCGCTCATCGCGTTCACGCAGTCGTTCCGCGCCTCGTATCGGGAGTCGGGCGTCAGTGCGTCGGCCGTCTGTCCGGGGTTTGTCGAAACGGGCATGTACGCGCGATCGCGCAAGCACGGCCTGCGGGCACCGCGCGTCCTTGGCTCGACGACGCCGGAAGCCGTCGCCGCGGCGGTCGTACGTGCGGTGAAGAAGGATCAACCGGAGATCATCCTGAATCCCGGGCCGATTCGGTTGATTCTGGCGCTGCCCACGCTGATGCCGGGCATCGCCGAGTGGGCGCGACGACAGATCGGGGCCGACACCCTCTATCGCAAGGCCGCCGAGATTCGCGCGCAGCGACGCGCGGAGACCGGGCGCTAGCCTGAAGGCCTACCCATGAACCGTGTGACGCTCTCTCTGGCGCTACTCGTCCTGCTGGCCGTGGCGGCGCTGGCGATGTTTCTTCGGGTCTCGCGCCAGGACACGACAGCCGCTGCACAACCGACGCGGGGCGCCGCCGTGGCGTCCATCGGCGCCCTCGGCCGGATCGAGCCCGGTGACGGTGTCGTGCGCCTGGCCGCCCGCAGCCTGAGCGGGCAGCCGTCGATCGTCTCCAGCCTGCGCGTTCGCGAGGGCGACACCGTCACGGCCGGGCGGGTGATCGGCGAGCTGGACAGCACCGTGCAGCTCGAGGCCCAATCGGTGCTCGCGCAGGCCAGGGTCGCCGTGGCGCGGCGGCGGCTCGAGCAGGTGCGCGCAGGCGCGAAGGCGTCGCTGATCGCGGCGCAACAGGCAGAGATCGATCGCCTCTCCGTCGAACTCGAGGACGCGCGCAAGCATCTCGCGCGGTATGAGACGCTGGTCGCCAACCGCGCGGCCGCCGAGGCCGAACTGGACCGGGCACGCACCCGAGCCGAATCACTGGCCAGGCAACGGCAGCAGGCCGGAGACCAGCTCGTCGCGCTGTCCGAAGTCCGTCAAGTGGATGTCGACGTCGCGCGGGCGGAGCTGGACGCCAGCATTCGCGAGAGCGAGCGCGCCCGCGCGGAGCATGCGGCCAGCCTCATCCGCTCGCCGCTCGACGGACGCATCGTGAAGATCCATGCATGGCCCGGTGAAGAGGTGGGCCCGAACGGCATCCTGGAGCTCGCGAGCACGGAGCCGATGTACGTGCTCGCCGAAGTCTCCGAGGTCGACATGGCGCGTCTGCAGCCGGGCCTTCGAGCCCGCGTCACGGGCTTTGGCCTGCCCGCGCCGCTCGAAGGGACGGTTGAAACCGTTGGCTTACGGGTTCGGGAGAACAGCGTCGTCCACCTGGACCCGGCCGCGTTCAACGACACGCGGATCGTCGAAGCCAGGATCAGACTCGATGATGGCGCGAAGGTCGCCCACCTCATCCACCTGCGCGTGAACGTCGTGATCGACCTGTCGTCGACACCCGCCGCTCCGCGTGCCGGCCGATGATCAACAGGCTCGCCTGGCACCAGCTCACCAGCGAGCGCCTGCGCCTCGCAGCCGCCGTTGCCGGCATCACGTTCATCGTGCTGCTGCAGTTGATGCAGCTCGGTTTCCGTTCGGCGCTGTTTGCGGCGGCGACCCGTGCGTTCGTCCCGCTCCAGGCCGACATCGTGCTCACCAGCCCGAAGTACGAGTTCGTCGTCGCCGCGAGCGCGTTCGCGCGACAGCGGCTCTACCAGGCGCTGATGCACGCCGACGTCGTGTCGGTCGCCGCGGTGAACTCCGGCGTGACGGCCATCATGGACGAGGAGACGCGCCACGTTCGCCAGATCACCGTACTCGGCATCAGCCCCGACGAAGGCGCGTTCGATCCGGCGTCCCTGAACGGTGACTTCTCCTCCCTCGGTCTCGCGGACACCGTGTTGCTCGATGCGAAGACCAGGCCCGAGTACCGTCCGATTCTCGCGGCCTTCCGCCGGAACCATGCGCTCGTTGCCGAAGTGGGCGGACGGCGGCTCGAGGTCACCGGCCTCTTCGAGCTCGGCGTGGACTTCACGGGGAATCCGCATCTTCTCACGAGCCACACGACGTTTCGCCGGATCTTCCACACCCCGGAGGGCGCGATCCAGATCGGCCTCGTCCGTGTGCGTCCCGGCGCCAACGTCGACGTCGTGCGCGCGGAACTGGAAGCGACGCTCCCGTCAGATGTGGAGGTGCTGACCAAGCAGCAGTTCCTCGATCAGGAAGTGGCGTACTGGGCCGAGCGGCAGCCGGTGGGCTTCATCTTCGACTCCGGGCTCCTCGTCGCGCTCATCGTCGGCGCCGTCATCGTCTATCAGATTCTGTACACCGACGTGACGAACCACCTGCCGGAGTACGCCACGCTCAAGGCGATGGGTTATCGCGACAGCGCCCTGTTCCTGGTGGTGGTGCAGGAGGCGCTGATTCTCTCTGTCCTGGGGCTGCCCGTGGGCGTTCTCCTGGCGCTCGGAATCTACGCGATCGCACGAGAAGCCACAGGGCTTCCCATCGCGATGACCGTCGCTCGCGTCGTCCTCGTGTTCTCGCTGACTGTCGTCATGTGTACGCTGTCGGGGCTCATGGCGATGCGCAAACTGCGATCGGCCGACCCGGCCGACGCGTTCTAGAAGGACGCGCGAGGCCGATGGTGACGCCAGCGATCTCGGTCAGGAATCTCAATCACTATTTCGGGGCCGGTGACCTGCGCCGGCAGATCCTGTTCGACGTCACGGCTGACATCCACCCCGGCGAGATCGTCATCAGTACCGGACCGTCGGGATCGGGCAAGACGACATTCCTGACGCTTGTCTGCGGCCTCCGATCCGTTCAGGACGGCAGCGTGCGGACGCTCGGCGTGGAGCTCAATGGCGCCCCGCCGGACACCCTCGTCACGGTTCGCCGGCGCATCGGGTTCATCTTCCAGGCGCACAACCTGCTCGGCGCGCTCACCGCGTGCCAGAACGTCCAGATGGGCGCGCAGCTCGATGGCGACGAGACGCCGGGGCAGGCGCGCGAGCGGTGCGTCGAGATGCTCCGCGCCGTCGGACTGGCCGATCGCGTGGACCACTATCCCCATCAGCTCTCGGGAGGCCAGCGGCAGCGCGTCGCAGTCGCCAGGGCGCTCGTGCGGCGACCGGCGATCGTACTGGCCGACGAGCCGACCGCCGCGCTCGACAGGACGAGCGGGCGTGAGGTCGTCGAACTCCTGCAGCGACTCGCCGCCGAGCAGTCCTGTGCAATCCTGATGGTCACGCACGACAACCGCATCCTGGACATCGCGGATCGCATCCTCACGCTGGAGGATGGCAGGGTGTCCTCGTTCACGGCCGGCATCGCGGCCACGACCGAGCAGTTGATGACGGCGTTCGGGAGTCTTCAGCGCAAGGGCGAGCTCCGGCACCATCTCGAGACGCTGCCCCATTCGAGCTTCGTGGCTGCGCTCGAGAGCGTGACCGGTGAGTTCGAGGCGCTGCTCGAGACCATGGACGTGGCCAACGCGGTGGCGACACGCACGCTCGTGGATCAGGTGCTGGAGGCGACAGCGATCAGGATCCGCGACGTGGTCGGAGCCGAGCGGGCGACCGTCTACCTGGTGGACCGGCCGCACGGGATGGTGCGCGCCAAGATCGCGCACCACACCGGCCCCGTTCCCCTGGAGATCCAGATGCCAATCGGCACGGGCATCGCCGGCCGCGTCGCCAGGAGCGGCGAGACGATGAACATCGCCGACGCCTACAGCCATCCCGACTTCAACCCGGCGTTCGACAGAGCCAATCAGGTGCGGGCTTCGGCGGGACCGACCGAGCCGGTGTTCCGCACCGAGTCGATCCTCTGCATGCCGATCTTCGACCGTCAGGGGACGGTCATCGGCGTGGTCCAACTCCTCAACAAGAAGGGCGGCGGCGCGTTCGGCGCGGTCGACGAGCAGGCGCTGGCCGCGTTCGTCAGATCGCTCGGGATCTTTCTCGAGTCGTGCGTTCGCCTGGCGAGCTGACAACCGCCCAGCCAGCAAACGGCAGCCGTGCCTGGCCGCGGTCGGGTGGGTGAGGCAGGCTCTCCGGCCCGGCCCGTCGCAGTCAGCTCGCCTCGAAGACGTCGATCGTGGCCTGGCGTCCGCGAAGCGACACCTCACCCATCGGACGCACCGCCAGTCGATTGGCGAGACGATCTCGAGTGGCGCGAGAGATGACGATCTGTCCCGGCCTGGCGACCGTCGACTCGATCCGCGACGCCGTGTTGACGACGTCGCCGAGCACCGTGTACTCGCGACGCTTCACCGAGCCGATGTCTCCGACGCGCGCGACGCCCGAATGGATGCCGATTCTCATCCTCAGGTGCGGACCACCGGCAGCTCGCTCGTTCAGCAGTACCAGTTCCTGTTGCATGGCGCGCGCCGTCAGCACCGCTCGTACCGCGTGGTCCGGCTGGTCGAGTGGCGCACCGAACACGGCCATGAGCGCGTCGCCGATGAACTTGTCGAGCGTGCCCTCCTGCTCGAAGATCGCCTCGGCCATCCGTTCGAAGAAGCCGTTCAGCAGCGCCGCGGTCTGGGCTGGCGAGAGCGTCTCCGAGAGCGACGTGAACCCCACGAGGTCGGCGAAGAGCACCGACACGTCGCGCTCCTGCGCAAGAAACGACGCGTCGCCCTCCGCCCCACCCTCGAAGATGCGCGACACGACCGCTGGCGAGTGGTACCGCTGAAGCCGTTCACGGCGACGGACCTCCTCGTTGACTCTCGCCGTGAGGCGCGCCTGCTCGATGGCGATCGCCGCGAAGTGGGCGAGCATCGTCAGCCTGTCGAGATCAGCGGCCGTGAACCGGTGCATGCGCGAGGCATCGACGTACACGACGCCGATGATGTCGTGCTCGTGCCACAGCGGCGCGCACATGAACGACCGCACCTGATCCAGGCGCACGCTCATTGACGCCGCGGTGCGGCTGTCGACCTGCGCATCGGCCGCCAGCAGCGCGACGCGATCGGCGATGACGCGATCGACGATCGTGCGGCTGACCGAGGCCGACTCGATGTCGGTCCCGTCACGGCGCCGGGCCACGCGCGGCTGCAGCGTTCCCGTCGCCGCGTCCCTGAGGACGAGAAACGCACGTTCGGCCGGACACGTGTCGAAGGCCAGTTGCACGACGCGCGTGAACACCTCGTTGGGAGGCGGGCTCTTCACCAGCGCGCGCGCCACTTCCGACAGCAGGCGCAGCGAGCGACCATCGTCTGCCGACCGCGCCTTGGCCTCCACGTCGGCGATGGACAGGTGAATCGTGCCCGGAGAGTCCAGGAACGCATGGTCCTCGGAGAGCGACAGGTGATCCGCGACGGAGGACTCGACCGTCACCGGAACGCGGCCGAGCACGAGCCGGTCGCCCTCGGCCACCTCGGCGGAGGTCACGGCCGTCCCGTTCACGTAGGTGCCATTGCGGCTGCCGAGGTCCGTGATCCTGCATCCGCGATCGGTGACCGAGAATCGTGCGTGGTGTCTCGACACGCTGACGTCATCGATGGTCAGGTCGCAGGCCGGTGCCCGGCCGACGAGGGTGTCGCCCGACGTCAGCGCGTGGCGTCGCGGTGTGCCAGATTCCTGGTAGCTGAGAACGTACACGGCTGTCGACCCGCCTTCACGCGGGATTCTTCGGCACGGGTGCCTTGCCGATGACGTCGCCGAGCGTGGCGAACGCTTCCTTCAGTGACAACGCATCGCCGCGGTGCAGCTCGAGCGCCTGCAGACGGCTGCGCGCTCGCACCGTTGCCGTGCGCCTGACATTGTTGAACACCGCGGCTTCGCCGAAGTGGTCGCCGGGACCAAGAACCCCGACGCACGTGGGTCCCTCGTCTCCGTCCACCAGGATCTCCGCTTCGCCGCTCTGGATGACGTACATCGTGTTGCCGACGTCTCCCTGCGTGACGACGGCCTGACCGGTCTCGTAGAGCACGGACCTGATCATGAGACGGCCCTCGGAATCCACCGACACCATGTCGCGGCCCACGAAGGGCCAGACGATCCAGTCGAGCAGTGTCCGCACGCGCCGATCCCACGTCGGGACGTAGTACAGCACCAGCAGGCGCCAGAGCAGCCACGCCGGAAACCCCGTGAGCTCGATGCCTCTCAGATGGCCCGCCGCGCGGCGCTGTCCGATCGCGCAGGCCTCGCCAAGCCCCGCCCGCGTGTACCGCTTCGGCGGCGCACCGGCGACCGATCGCAGGATGTTCCTGCCGATGTGGAGGCCGCCCGTGTACGCGTAGTAGAAGAGCGCGGGATAGACGCCCCCGCGTGGATGCGGCATCGCCGCGCAGTCGCCAGCCGACCACACGTTCGGGATCTCCGTGACCCGCAGGTGCGTATCGGTGATGATCCGCCCGCGCTCGTCGCGCGCAGCGGGCAACTGGGCCAGCAGGGGATTCGGCGCGGATCCCGTGCAGCTGATGAGCGTACGACTCGGAATCCATTCGCCGCTGTCGAGCACGATCTCGGAGGAGGTGGCCGCTGCCACACGCGCATTCCGCCGCACTTCGATGCACGGTCGCCGCGCGAGTTGCTTCTCCACGTAGTCGACCAGCCGCGGGTGTCGCTCCTGGAGCTCCGGGATGAGCCGCGCGCCGCTGTGGACGATGACGATGCGGATCTCGTCTGGCTGCAGGAGCGGAAACTCGCGCCGGCAGAGCAGCGGAAAATACTCCGCCAACTCGCCGGCCACCTCGACTCCGCCGAAGTTGCCGCCCGCGATGACAAAGGTGAGCAGGCGGCGGCGCTCGTCCGGATCGGTCTCGAACTCCGCCAGCTCCAGCATGCGGATGATCTGGTGACGGGCCATGAGACATCCGTCGTACGCCTTCAGCTTCAACGCATGCTGGGCGATGCCCGGGTACCGCGACAGATCGTCCACCGATCCCACCGCCACGACGAGATGGTCGTAGTGCAGCGAGTACTGGCGGCCGTCGAGCGAGCGACTGACGTCCACACGGCGTGCGGCGGTATCGATCGTGTCGACGCTCGCGTTCACGAATCGTGCGGGAGCGAAGATACGGCGTGCGGCGCTGATGATCTGCCCGGGCGCGATCTTCCCGGCGAGCATCTCGGCCACCAGGCCGTGGAAGGTGTGGAAGTTGTTGGCGTCGACGATCGTGAGCGCCACGTCACCGCGGCGGACCGCACGACGCAGGCGGCGGCTGAGCCCCAGCGCGCAGTATCCCCCTCCCAGACACAAGACCTGCACCGGAGACGCCATGCATGGATTCCACGTCGAAGCGTGAATTGCGGCGGATTGTATAGCACCAGTACTGGTCGGACAACGCTGCCAGCCTCTTTACTGAGACTTTCCGCCGCCGTCTGCACCAGGCATTCCGGCGCGTCGTGGTCTCGGAGCAGCCTGATGGTCTGCGCGTTCGGGAGTTCATCGCCGGGGAACCGCACGGCATAGCCAAGAGGCGTGCACTCCACGATCTCGCCCTGTCGTTCGTAGTGCCCGGGCAATCGCACACGCACCGACAGATCGGCGCCGCGTCCGATGAGCAGCTCGGCCACGGTGAGGCCGTGGTCGCCGAACTGCGAGACCGCATGGAAGATGGCCGTGTGTCCGCCGACACCGGCCTCGTCGATCGAGGCACGGGCGTTGACGTCGGCACCACGGTCGAGAAGCAGCGATGCCGCCGCCGGAGTACCGTACTCGGCGGCCACGTGTAAGAGTGTGCTTCCCCGAAGCGTGAGCGCGCGCCCACCGCTCATGCCGCAGTCGAGCTCCGGGAAGCGCCGGCTCACGAGTGCGGGATCCGCGTCAATCTCGTCGGACAGACGGTCGAGCCGTCCGCGGAGCAGCGACAGCACGCCTGGTGCGTCGTATCTGGTGGTGCCGCCAGCCTCGAGGAGGAGGTCGATGCACGCACTCACGCGTTCCAGCGAACGCCCGTACGAGGCGATGACGTAGTCGAGCGCGGTGCCCTGATACGCGTGGCCGCTGATCGCGTATCCATGGTCGCAACAGTTCGGATTCGCGCCGTGCTCGAGCAGCCACGCGAGTGCGACGGGATCCAGCGCTTCACACGAGGCGAAGGTGATCGGGAAGCTCCCGTGCCACAGGGCGTTCACGTCGGCGCCGTGCGACACGAGCAGCGCCATCATCGGGATGGGATGCCCGTTGAGCGCCGCACGCATGGGCGGCGCGTCTCCGCCTTGATGGACGTCGGATCCGTGCTCGATCATCCACTGCGCCATGGCGAGCCGCGCGGGAGACGGCGGTCCCCAGGGAACACGGCATTCAGCTACCCACGTGAGCGGCCCGTCCTCGCCGTAGCCGAGCGGCGCGCGATGCAGCGCCGGATTGCGCGTCATCAGCGCCTTGACGAGATCGACGTCATTGGTGTCGATCGCCTGTTCGAGCTGCCCCACTTCCATGGCGAAACTCCTTTCATCACCACGCCCGTGTCCGCACGCTCGGGCTGAAACCGCCGGAGCCCGATCGCGCGCACATGGCCGGCAACCACGTGATGCTCGATTGCAGCGGCGTCTGGGTGCTCCTTGGCCATCTCCAGCGCGGCTCCGTCGGCGTTCGACCGGATCAGGCTGTCGCCACGGGCGACGTCCTCGGCCGCGTCGGGAACAGCGGCAACACGAGCGAACCGCACCTCCACATCCACGCGCAGCGGCCAGGGTCGAACGCGGAGCCGATGAGCGGCACGCCACTGCCCATTCGACTCGACGGCCGCTACCTGGTGCGCAACGCCCGCGTGACGGCCACCCCGCGCGCCAGGTGAGCGACGGCGCAGCGTTCAGCGCTTCCGTCGCGGAACGACCTCCCGCGAACCTGTACAATGCCCGACACACTTCGGCATCTGTCAGGGGGGGACGTGCGCCGGCTTCCGTTCGTTGTGTCACTGCTTGTCGTGTGCGTCTCCGGGGCGCTCGTGGCACAGATGCGTTTGGTCCCTGATGCTCCCGGCAGGTGGAAGCCATGGAGCTTCACCGCGTTCCCCACCGTCCGGACGCAGCTCGGTGCCCGGCCTGCCGACGTGAAGGCCCTCGAAGCGCACCTGCTGCGCCTGAACGAGCTCATCAAGGGCATCGAGGGCATCGCGAATCCGATCGGGTTCAGCGTCGAGACATCGGGCACGCTCGCCTCGGTGTCGCGCCGAGAGCTGCCGATCTCCGGTGAGCCCGCGCTGACAGTGCGTCCGTTGCCGGCGGTCCTGTACTTCGGAGCATTCAACATCGTGGAGTACGGCACCGGCCCCAAGGTCAGGCGCGAAGACGGGGGAGAAACGGCGCTGTTGGGGTTCTTCGTCAACGAAGTGTCGCTGCCGCTGTTCGCGGCTCGCGACAGCCGCGTGCCGGAGTTCGAGAAGCTCGACACCGATGTGGTGCGCCTCGCCAAGCCGGAGCGCGATCTGTTCGGCATGCCGCGCTACGGCAGCGACACGATCGTGATCAAGAAGACTGACGCGGAGATCTGGGCCCCGGTGACGATGGCCGAAACGCTGGAGCTCGTCGCACGCAGCATCGACCAGCGCCTGGCCGACGCGCGCGACGTCGTGACTCGCCTTCAGAAGAACCATGACGAGCGCACGGATCCCGGCGCGCGTGCCAAGCGCATGGCGGAGCACAAGCAGATCGCGGCGATGCTGAAGGATCCGAAGTATCTGGAGGCAATGACGAAGGCGGACGAGGAGCTCGCGCGGACCGCGGCCGATCTGTTGCCGAACATCGCCCGTGAAAAGGCTGCCGCGGCGAAGATCGAGCAGGAGCTGGCCGACGCCAGGGCGAAGGCCGCCGGGCTGTCGGCGGCAGACAAGGCGGCGCCGGCCTGCTATGTCAGTGGCGGTACGAGTGGCACGCTGGCGATTTCGCGTTTCCGTCAGTCGCCGGCGGGTGGCTGCGATCCGCTCGTGCGCGCGAACTGGTCGCTGTTCAACCCGGCGCTCCCGCGATCGGCGCCGCAGTTGCTGACCATCGCGCACTTCGAGCGATGCCTGCCTGCCAACAATCCGCCTCGCAACCACGCCGGCGGGTGTACGGCGAACATGCGCGTGCTCGAGTCAATCGACAAGGCCGCCCTCGAGGCCTGGCTGCAGTAGTCGTCGAGCCCGTTCACGGCGGCTGCCTGAATCGGATCTTCGTCTCGACACCCGGTCAGCTCGCCGATCAGCTGCGACAGCCCCGTCGCGCACGCCAGGCGTGTCCCGGGATTCATCGCGCCGCTCCGACGATCGTGGCGGCAACCTGACGCACCTGCGGGCCATCGAGGTCCACGAACAGGATCCGCTGCCAGCGGCCGAGCAGCACCGCGCCATCGACAACGCTCAGGCTCAGCGACGCCCCCAGGCTGATGGCGCGGCAGTGCGCGTGGCCGTTCACGCGCTCCTCCGCCACACGGTTCACTTCTCGACGGGTCGGATCGTCGTGCGCGTACGGCACGTCGCCCGGTGCCAACCGCTCCAGTTGGCGGATGATGTCGCCGCGAAGCAGTGGCTCGTCCTCGTTCAGCACGATGGCCGTCGTCGTGTGCAGGGTGTGTATCGCCAGCACGCCATGCCGGATGCCCGAACGGCTGACGAAGCGCGACAACCGTGGCGTGATGTCCACGAATGTCGTGCGATGAGGCGTGCTCACCTCGAGCCGCAGGTGCGTGGCCGCCTGCGCCGAGCTGGCAACCGGCCGTTCGATGATCGGCGTGACGTCCTCTGATGCGATCGCAGGGGCCATGTGACTCGCTCCGCACGGTGCGCGGAGCCGCGAGGGTGCGACTGCCGACCGTGGCACGCCGCAGCATCGGCGCAACAGGTGCGGATGTCTTCACGATCGCGTGAGGGTTCGATGAGATCTCCGTGAGCAGGCCGGTTTCCGGGCGTTCAGAACCGCCGCGTGATGCCGTACGCCAGGCCGCAGCCGAACAAACCGCCCTCCGCCATGGTGATGATGGCGCCGGTGACGGGACCGAATCCGGGTTCGCCGACGAGTTGCCCGATCGGCGTCAGCGCCAGGCGCGATCCCGCCGATGCCTGTGCGATGGCGTGGATGGTGCCGCCGGCCAGCGGCCACCCATAGAGCGCCAGCCCCAATGCCGCCAGCGCACCCGCAGCCATCGTGGTCGCCACGAGCGCCACACGCCGGCTGCCACGCGGCGCGGCGAGCCCGGACGCGACATCGCGCGTGGCGATGGCGTACCCGAGCGCCGTTCCCGCACCGAGGACGAAACTCTGTACCGCGCCGGTCACCGGAACGTCGAGGCCGAACATGACGCCGAGCGTCCAGCGGGCCAGCAACTGCGTGATGACGCCGACCAGACCGCCGCCAGTCGCACCGGCAAGCACGAGTGCCGGCAGTCGCCACGAAAGCGCAAGCGCTTCGGCCAGCCCGATGCCTGCAGCAACGCCGGATCCGCCCACGAGCCCGCACATGACGCCAATCAGCGCGAGCACAGGTGCCACTGTCAGCGGTGCATCGCCGTGGGGTGCCAGCGCAAGCAGCAGACCGCCGCCCCAGCCCGCGATCGCCCCGACGAGCCCGCCGCCCACGGCTCCGCCAATCGAACGCCTGATGACGAGCGGCGCCGCTCGGCGCAACCGCATCGTCACGACGTGTGCCGCCGTGGCCAGCGGATGCGGCTGGCCGACGATCGGCACCTCACCGGCCCCGCCCACGAGATGCCGCGTATCGCGGAGCAGCGCCCGCGCGTACGGACCGCGCGGATGATCGACCAGTTGATCGAGTACCGCCTCCGTTCCCAACAGATGCAGGCGCTCCGCTGCGTCGCGTTGATCCTCGAGGGAAACGCCTTCACCTGGAACGGCGGTCACCTGGGCGATCAGCGGCGCGAACGGATCATCGCGCTCCACCGAAACCGGGAGCGGTGCAGCAACGTCGCTGGGCTCCCCAACAGCCGCGCGCGCTGCCGCGCCATTGCCACGCCCATCGTCGTCTTCCTCGACGACGTCGGCGAACACGAACTGGTAGCCGTGACGGGAGACCGTACGGATGAAGATCGGTTCGCGCGAGTCGTCGCCGAGCGTCCGGCGCAGCGTGCGGATCGCCTGGCTGAGCGCGCTGTCGGACACGATCACGTCGGCCCAGACGATGTCGAAGATGTCGCGGCGGTGGACGGCGTCGCCTCGTCGCTCGACGAGGAACACGAGCAGGTCGAAGTAGCGCGGGATCAGCGTGATCGGACGACCGTCACGCAGAAGCGCCCGCTGGCGGGGCGACAACACGAAGTCGGAGAAGCGATACCGCGGCAATCCGCCGACGATAGTCGAGAACGCGCCGCAGGCAAAGCCTGCGCGACATGTACGATCGTGGCCGTCGAAGGAGCCGCGCCGCCATGTCCTCATCGTCATCGCCAGACGCTCGCGCCGATCACCCCGGACGGACGCCGCTCGCCATGGACGATAGCGAGTTCAGGCGAGCCGGCCATGCGCTCGTCGATCGCATCGCGGATGTGCTTGGCGGCCTGCGCGAACGCCGCGTGACGAGTGGCGAGACGCCGGCCGAGGTCCGCACCGCTCTCGATGCGTCGCGTCCATTGCCGCAGACGGGCACACCGGCAGACGAGCTGCTCGACCGTGCGGTCCGGTTGCTGTCCGACCATTCGCTGTTCAACGGGCATCCGCGGTTCTTCGGCTACGTCACCTCGTCACCCGCGCCGATCGGCATGCTCGGAGATCTGCTTGCCGCCGCGCTCAACGCCAACGTCGGCGCCTGGCGGCTGGCGCCGATGGCCAGCGAGATCGAGGGCCAGACCATTCGCTGGATCGGCGAACTGCTCCGCTACCGCGACAACGCCGGCGGGTTGTTCGTCAGCGGCGGCAACATGGCCAACATCGTCGGCTTCTTCGCCGCGCGTGCCGCGGCGGGCGAGGCGTGGCAGGTGCGTGCCGCGGGCATGAGTGCGGCCGGCGCACCGCGGCTGCGTGTCTATGCGTCAGCGGAGACGCACACGTGGATCCAGAAGGCTGCCGATCTCTCGGGACTCGGCACCGACGCGATTCGCTGGATCGCGACAGATGCCGAGCAGCGGCTCGACGTCGCCGCGCTGCGCGCGGCCCTCGATGCGGACAGGGCCGCGGGCGATGTGCCGATGCTGGTCGCGGGGACTGCCGGATCGGTGAGCACCGGCGCTGTCGATCCGCTGTTTGCAATCGCGGACGCCTGCCGCGAGGCGGGTGCATGGTTTCACATCGACGGCGCGTACGGCGCGCTTGCAGCCGTGCTGCCCGATGCGCCGCACGACCTGAACGCACTCCATCTTGCCGACTCGATCGCCGTGGATCCGCACAAGTGGCTGTACGCGCCGCTCGAAGCCGGATGCCTGCTCGCGCGCGACGCCGCGTGTCTCCGGCGTGCCTTCTCCTACCATCCCGCCTACTACCATTTCGACGATGGCGACGGGATCAACTATGTGGACCTCGGGCCCCAGAACTCTCGCGGGTTCCGCGCGCTGAAAGTGTGGCTCGCCCTGCAGCAGGCTGGCGCCGACGGCTACAGGCAGACGATTGCCGCCGACTGCGCGCTGGCCGCGCGGCTCTTCGCCGCCGCCGATGCGCATCCCGAACTCGAAGCGTGTACGTCGAGCCTCAGTATCTCGACGTTCCGCTATGTCCCGACGGACCTTCGCGGCTCGATCGGCACGTCGGAGACGGAGACGTACCTGAACGCGCTCAACGAGGCCCTGCTGGAGCGATTGCAGATGTCAGGCGAGGCCTTCGTCTCCCATGCCGTCGTGCGCGGTCGCTATCTCCTGCGCGCCTGCATCGTCAACTTCCACACGACCGAAGCAGACGTGGATGCCCTGCCGGACATCGTGGTGAGGATCGGCCGCGACCTGCACGCCGCTGGGGAACGGTCCACATATCTCTGAGTACATCGACACACGCCGGGCACGGCGACCGGCTCCATCCCCGCGACACTTTCTACACGGCAGCAAATGCTACGTGATAGCGGATGGTCCCGGCGCGCTCGCGCAGAGCGCCGGGACTCAGCTCGATCGCCAGGAAGACGTCGTCCTGGACGTCGTACTCGGATCGCACGCCGAACGTCGATGCGGGCACGAAGCCGAACCGTGGGTAGTAGTCGGCGTGGCCAAGGACGACAACCGCGTCGAAACCCCTCTCACGACACGCGTCGAGACCAGCTCGCACGAGCGCTGAGCCGATCCCCTGACGCTGCCTGCCTGGCAGCACCGCCATCGGTGCCAGTCCCATGAACTGCCTGTCCACGTGAGGAAGCAGCGTCACCGGCGAGAACAGGATGTGTCCCACCACTGCCTCCTCGTCGACCGCAACCAGGGAGACGATCGGGTGCGCCTGTTGCCGCAACGCGTCGACGAGGTCCGCTTCTCCGGCCGTGTCGAATGCGGTCTCATTCACGTGACGGATACCCGGAATGTCCTCGGGTCGTTCCGTTCTGATGTGCATCTCTCGTCCTTCCACTCTGTCCGTGCGGTCTCTGCCGCCACGCCTGGCACAGGATACGGATCGCGAGCGTACCGTTCTCGAAGACGACTTACCTGTCACACTCTGCGGGTTCACCGGCTTCCTGCAGGTAAGGGCGATGAACGCCCGTTCACCAGGAGGCGTGCATGACCGTACGTGAGATCGTCGAGCAGAGCTTTCGCACCACGCTCGCGTCCCGCTCGTTGTGGCTGTTCGGGTTCTTCGTCGGGCTCTGGAGCAGCGGTGGAAGTGGTGGCGGATCTGGTGGCAGCAGCCATGGTGCCGGTCCTCGAGCGCGCCGGCATCGACTATGCCGACCTTGCCGGGAACGTGCACCTCGACGCGCCAGACCTCTTCGTGCACGTCCAGGGCCGCCGGCCACCGAAAGAGCGCGCAACGGGTCCTGCACGACCGCACAAGGGCTGGGTCAGGACGGTCATGGCACTGCTGGTGCAGCCAGCGCTCGTGAACGCACCTTATCGAGCGCTCGCGGACGAGGCCGACGTCGCGCTCGGCACCGTCGCGAAGTGCCTGAACGGCCTCACGCTCAGGGGACTCCTGCGCGGCCGGCTGGGAACTCGCACGCTGCACGACAGGCCGGCCCTCGTCGCGCTCTGGGTGCAGGCGTACATCGAGGCGGTCCGCCCCAGGCTGGCCGAACGGCGATTCCAGGTCCGCGTCGATGACAAGACGCAGCTGTGGGAACGCTTGCGAAACGTGCTTGCCCGCGCGAGCAGCGATGGGCACTGACTGGTGCGGATGCCGCCGGCCGTCGGGATCATTACTTCCGCGCGGTGGAGACCGAGATCTACGCACCGATCCGGGTGCTGGACGATCGCGAGGTTCAGAAGGCGCTGATCGCGCAGCCTGCCGTTCACGGTGGCAATCTGCTCGTCATCGAACCACCAGGGCCGCTGGCGTGTCCGCAGATGGACGATGATGCGATCCCCACTGCGCCGGACCTCCTCGCATACGCCGAACTGCGCTACCGCGGAACCGAACAGGCGCTGGAGGCGGCCGAGTTGCTGCTTCCGAGAGTGCTGGACGATGCCACGGCTTGAACCCGCGCTTCTTCCTGTCGTGACCGCCCTCGAACGTGGACTCCGAGTACTCGGCGTTCCGTTCGCAGTCGTCTGCGCCCTCGTGCCCGAACTGCTGCTCGACGCGCGTTCCGCTCGCCTGACGAACGACGCCGACGTCACCGTGACCGTGGAGACCGTGCTCGATGACGGCCCGACGCTGCCGGTCGTTCCGCTCCCGCTCTACGCACTCCTGAAACCGGTGGCGTTCAGCGATCGTCGAGCCGCGAAGGATCTGGCCGGCGTGTTCCACTGCCTTCAGCACTACCTGGACGACGATGAGCGGCGCTACGGCGCTGAACATGAGGGCGCCGGAGTACCGTTCGAGTACACCGGTGCCTACCTGCTTGGCGCCGACGGCCGACCGTTCCTCGACAAGTCAGTGATTCGAACGGTTCGAGCAGTGTTGGATCGATTCACTGATCCCGACGCGGAACCTGTCGGCATGGTTGTCCACCAACGCGGGCGGATCGCGATCGAGGACCACGAACGGATAGAGGTGTTCGAGCACTTCCAGTGGTGCCGGCGAGGATTGGCCTGCGACTGACGCTCGAGCTTCGTCGCACGTTACGCGCCTTGACCTTCCCATCGTTGGAAGGTTCAGACTGGTTCGCGGGCGCCCACGTGGGATGCCCTGCGCCAGACGACATGTGAGAGGGTCAGGAGAGTGCGATGAGCGCCGAACGAATTCAGCAACCGTCTGTGGAGGCCACGATTCGCCTGCCGATCGAGGGGATGACCTGTGCCTCCTGCGTCGGTCGCGTCGAACGCGCACTGAAGGCCGTGCCCGGCGTCACAGAGGCGGTGGTCAATCTGGCTACGGAGCGGGCGAGCGTCCGCGGAACCGCGGACCAGCACGCGTTGATCGCGGCGGTAGTCAAGGCCGGCTATGGGGCGCGTCCCGTCACGAGTCACGATGCGACCCATGACGAGGCGGGGCAGCGGAAGGAGACCGAGCGTCGCGAGCTGCAGCGCGACCTCACGGTGGCGAGTCTCCTCACGCTACCGGTGTTCCTGCTGGAGATGGGCACGCACGTCATCCCCGGCGTACACGGCCTGATCCATCGGACCATCGGCATGCAGTGGAGCTGGTATATCCAGTTCGCGCTGACGACGGCGGTGCTGGCGGCGCCGGGTCTCCGGTTCTACACGAAGGGGCTGCCGGCGCTCGCGCGGTTCGCGCCGGACATGAACTCGCTCGTCGCCGTCGGCACGCTGGCGGCGTACACGTTCTCGCTCGTCGCCACCTTCGCCCCGACACTCCTGCCACCCGGCACTGTCAACGTCTACTACGAGGCCGCAGCCGTCATCGTCACGTTGATCCTGCTCGGGCGTGTGCTTGAAGCGCGCGCGAAGGGGCGTACGTCGGAGGCGATCAAGCGACTGATCCGACTCCAGCCGAAAGTCGCACGCGTCAGGCGCAACGGCACGAGCGTCGACGTGCCCATCACCGATGTGCGCGCCGGCGAGATCATCGACGTCCGGCCTGGCGAGCGCATTCCCGTCGACGGCGCGGTGCTGGAAGGCGACAGCTACGTCGACGAGTCGATGATCACGGGCGAACCGATCCCGGTTGCCAAGGGCATCGGTGGCACGCTCGTGGGAGGCACGGTCAACCAGCAGGGCGCGCTGGCCTTCCGCGCGACAGCGGTCGGCGACGCGACGATGCTGGCGCAGATCATTCGCATGGTGGAGCAGGCGCAGGGATCCAAGCTCCCGATCCAGGCGCTCGTCGATCGAGTGACGATGTGGTTCGTGCCGGGTGTGATGGCGGTGGCGACGCTGACGTTCCTGGCGTGGCTGGCCTGGGGACCATCGCCTGCCCTGACGTTCGCGTTGGTGAATGCCGTAGCGGTGTTGATCATCGCGTGTCCGTGCGCGATGGGCCTGGCCACGCCGACATCGATCATGGTCGGCACGGGACGCGGGGCCGAGCTCGGCATCCTCTTTCGCAAGGGCGAGGCGCTCCAGCGGCTCGAAGACGCTGCGGTGGTTGCCGTGGACAAGACCGGGACGCTGACGGAAGGGAAGCCGTCGCTTACCGATCTGCATGTGGCCGATGGATTCGATCGCGCGCACGTGCTCGGACGGATCGCCGCGGTGGAGGACAAGTCGGAACATCCGATCGCACGAGCGATCGTCGACGCCGCGGTGGCGGAGGGCATCGCGCTGCCGGCCGTCGCGTCGTTCGAGTCCATCACGGGCTTCGGCGTCACGGCGCGGGTCGAGGGCGCGCGCGTGGACATCGGCGCCGATCGGTACATGCGGCAGCTCGGCGTCGACGTGACGCCCGTGGCCGCAACTGCCGAGCACCTGGCGGGCCTCGGCCGATCGCCGATCTACGCAGCCCTCGACGGAAGCCTGGCGGCGGTGCTCGCCGTAGCCGACCCCATCAAGGCGACGACGCCAGCGGCGATCGCGGCGTTGCACGACCTTGGCCTGAAGGTCGCGATGGTCACGGGCGACAACCGTCGCACCGCCGATGCCATCGCAAGACAGCTCGGCATCGATCACGTGATGGCGGAGGTCCTGCCCGAGGGCAAGGTGGATGCGGTGCGATCGCTGAAGGACGCGCATGGCGTGCTGGCGTTCGTCGGCGACGGCATCAACGACGCGCCGGCGCTGGCGGCCGCCGATGTCGGGCTCGCCGTGGGCACGGGCACCGATGTCGCCATCGAAGCGGCAGACGTGGTGCTCATGTCCGGGAGCCTGACCGGCGTGGTCACGGCGATCGCCCTGTCGCGCGCGACCATGGGTAACATCCGTCAGAACCTGTTCTGGGCGTTCGCCTACAACACGGCGCTGATCCCTGTGGCGGCCGGCGCGTTGTATCCCGCGTGGGGCCTTCTGCTGTCGCCGATGTTTGCCGCCGGAGCCATGGCGATGTCGAGTGTCTTCGTGCTCGGCAATGCGCTGCGACTGCGCGGCTTCCGCGCACCATCGTCCACCGCCGGGACCGACGCGGCGACATCGCTCGCACCGGCGGCGGCAGGGAGATCGCGATGACCATCGGGCAGGCCTCGCAGGCGTCCGGCGTCTCGGCCAAGATGATCCGGTACTACGAACAGACAGGTCTCATTCCGCGAGCCGAGCGCCGGGAGTCGGGCTATCGGGACTACACCACGGCGGACGTCCACAGGCTCCGCTTCATCAGGCGCGCGCGCGACCTCGGTTTCTCCGTGGCCGAGATCAACGACCTGCTGAGCCTCTGGCGCGACACGTCGCGCCAGAGCGCCGACGTGAAGCGCATCGCCATGACGCACATCGCGGAGCTCCGCGAGCGTATCGACAGACTGAATCAGATGGTGGGCGCGCTCGAGACGCTGACGGCGTGCTGCGCCGGCGACGAGCGCCCCGAGTGTCCCATCCTGGCAGACCTGGAAGACCTGTCGGACGACAGTGTCGTCGTCCGATAGGCATTGGCCCGTGGGCCATGGACAGCGTTCAGCCCTGCCGGCCAGGCGAGTTCCGTCGGCGGGCACGAGTCTCAGCGACGGCCGTGCCCTGGGCCGTTGTCGCGTCTGTCGTGGCCGCGGCCGGGGCTGTCGCGACGGCCATGCTTCATGTCGCGATGACTCACCCACAGGTCGTTCGCGCCGAACCCGCCCGGACGGTTCGAGTAGAAGTACACGTCCTCGGCGTCCTCGCTCAGCGCGGGTGCGCCGTCGTTGAAGGCGCCGTTCATCGCGCCGGCGGGCTCCGGTTCCGACCACGGCGCGTGCGTGTTGGGACGCGTGGACACCCAGAGGTCGAGCGTCACGTTGCCGTTCACGTCCAGCAGGCTCCCGGGCCGCGTCGAGGTGAAGAGCATCTCCAGGCCGTCGCGCCGAATGGCGGTCCGCGTATCCCGCGCGGGTGAGTTCAGCTCCGCGACGTTGTACGCCGGTCCGAACGACCCGTCGCGGTTCATCTCGCTGGCCCATATGTCGAAGTCGCCGAACCCGCCCGGACGGTTCTGGCTCGTGAAGTACAGCGTCACCCTGCCGCGTCGATCTTCGAACCACGTCGGACCATCGTCGAATCCGCTGAAGTTGACGTCGCAGCCGAGGTTCACGGCCGGTCCCCATCCGAAGTCGTCGCGCGTGTTCCTCCGCAGCGACACCCAGATATCCCGGCCGCCACATCCACCCGAGCGCTCGCTGCCGAACACGAGCGCGTGCCCGTCGGCCGCGAGGGTCGGCGCGAACTCGGCCGTGTTCGTGTTGATCGTCGCCGGGAGTGGCACCGGGGTACTCCACGCCGCACCAACGCGACGGCGGCGAGCGACCCAGATGTCGGTGCCGCCAGCCCCGCCCGGGCGATCGCTCACGAAGTAAAGCGAGAGGTTGTCGTTCGAGATGGCCGGATGCTGGTCGTTGAACGCCGAGTTGATCGCCGGTCCGAGGTTCTCGGCCTCCGACCAGTCCGAAAGCCGGTGGGCACTCGTGGACACGACGAGGGCCGCCGCGATGCCGGCGGCTGCAACAACTGTGCGCATGATGGGCTCCTCCTTGCGCGCTGACGCAGATGCGCGCCAGGACGTCTGCCGGATTAGGCGAGGAAGCCGTCGAAAGTGCCGCAGCAGGCGCCCACGGCCTGTTCAGCGCTGGAAGAAGACGATGTCACTCGACTGCTGGCTGCGACCGACCAGCAGGGTCCGGCCGTCAGGCGTCCA
The DNA here is from genome assembly GCA_020845575.1 of Acidobacteriota bacterium. NCBI lineage: Bacteria > Pseudomonadati > Acidobacteriota > Acidobacteriota bacterium. The sequence goes on from JADLFL010000035.1 coordinate 81,953, forward strand.
TGTCGCGCCGCGAAGACGAACACCGATCGGAAACGCACCGACACTCCGCGGTGGCGCCACGCCGGACGGATCGAGGATCCACACGGCCGATGGCGTCGATCCAGGTTCGATCAACGCCGCCAGGCTGCGTGCATCCGGCGACCAGGCGAGGAAGCCGTTGGAGAGGTTGGGACTCTCGGTGAGCCCGGGGTGCTGCGGCTCGCCGCGACGATTCACGAACGCCACACGCGACGAGTTGGGCTGCCCTGCTTCCGGGCGGCGTGCCTCGATGTAGGCGATCAGGTCGGCGGAGGGATGCCACACGGGAGCCCGCGCCGGACCAGGTGTCGCCAGCCGTCGCACGGTCGACGTCTCGACTTCCACCACCCACAGGCCCGGTGCGTCAGCGATCGGTGTCGTGTAGACCAGCTCCTGCCCATCCGGCGACCACGACGGGACGTCCACCACGAGTGCGTGTACGAGCAGGCGCGGAACGCCACCATCGGCGTTCATCACCCACAGGCCTCGTCGTCCGCCACGGTCGGACACGAAGGCAGTCCGGCGTCCGTCGGGCGAGATCGTGGCCTGCTCGTCCAGCGAATCGCCCGTGGTCAACCGACGCGGACGCTGGCCATCGGGCTCCGCTGACCAGAGCTGCCGGTTGCCGCTGCGTATCGAGCTGAACACGAGCCGATCATTCTGCGGCGAGAGCACGGGATCCAGGTCACCACTCGATCCGTCGGTGATCTCGCGGCTGGCGCCCCCGGCATGCGGGTCCGTATCGATCGCGACGATCGACTGTCGCAGCTCGACGATCGACGCCACGGCGTCGCCGGTTCCGGCCGACACCGCGAGGTCCTGGTACTCGCCGACGCCCGAGGTGACCTGCCGAGGCGTGGCGTCGGCACGCAGCGGCTTCCACCACAATCCGAGCTCCGCGGTGAACGGGTTCGCGGCGTACAGGAGCCCTCGCCCATCGTTGGTCGGGATGGGGAAGATGGCGCGCCGAGCCGTGGCCACCACGGTTTCCACGGGTCCGCCATCTGCCGACACCCGGTGGATCTCGACGGGCTCCGCGTTGGAGGTCTGCGGCGTCTGGATGAAGTACAGCGATCGCCCGTCCGGCGACCATGACGGCCAGTGCATGTGCATGCCGCGCGCCGCCACGACAGGTCGCTCGTTGGTGCCGTCGGCATCGGCCACGAAGAGCGCGTCGCCAGCCGATGCGCCAGCACGCACGTACACGATGCGCCGGCCATCGGGCGACCACCGCAGTGCCCGGCCGCGCTCGACAAGCTTGGTCGCCGTGCCGCCGAGCGGGGCGGGAATCGTCCACGCATCGAACAGATTCGACGGCGTGCCTGGCCTGCTGCCGGCGTCGAAGGCGATGCGCGTACCGTCGGGAGAGATCGCGAGCCCGCCGATGTCGATGCGCGTCGGCATCTGCAATCCGCTGTCAGCCGTGAGGTTGGTGGCATCGCCGCCGCTCACGTATCGAACCCAGATGTCAGTGGGCCCGCGTTCGTTCGAGAGGTAAGCCACCCATTTCCCATCTGGCGAGATGGCCGGCCCGAACTCCAGCGCAGGACCGCGCGTGAGGCGGATGGCGCTCTTGAAGACGGGCGTCACGTCCTCGCGGCGCGTCGACAGCCAGGCGACGCCTCCGACGATGGTGGCTGCCAGCAGCGCGGCCACCGACCACGCGACACGTGGCGATCGCCGGTCCACGGCCGGGAGCTGGACGTCCTGCGCGAGCGACGCCGCCGCTTCACCGCCCGGGTCGCCGAACGCATCGCCGATGTCTCGCAGGCGCGCCCGGGTGTCCTTTTCGAGGCATCGCCGTACGAGCCGAAGGAGCTGTGGCGGCGCGTGCGGCAGCGCATCCCAGTCCGGATCGCGCTCGAGGATCGCGACCACGACGTCCGACATCGTGTCGCCGCGAAAGGGCTGCGCGCCGGTCAGCATCTCGTACAGCACGCAGCCGAACGCCCAGATGTCCGTGCGTCGATCCACCGGGAGGCCGCGCGCCTGCTCCGGGCTCATGTAGCAGACAGTGCCCACAACGACACCCTCGCCCGTCTGCTGACTCGCCGGCATGTCCGCGGGTACCGATCCGAACGGCGCATCGTCCTTCTCGATGGCTTTCGCCAGCCCGAAGTCCAGCACCTTGACCTGGCCTTCCGGCGTGATCGTGATGTTGGCGGGCTTGAAGTCGCGATGCACGATGCCCCGGCCGTGCGCAGCATCGAGCGCCTCGACCAGCTGACGCGCGATCGCGACGATCTCGGGCATCGTCAGCCGCGGCGGCCGCTTCAGCCGCTCGGCGAGCGTCTCGCCGTCCACCAGTTCCAGCACCAGGCCGCGGCGGCCGTCGCCCTCGACCACACCATGGATGGCGGCGATGTTGGGATGATTCAGTGAGGCGAGCACGCGCGCCTCGCGCTCGAAGCGCGCGCGGCGATTGGGATCGGCGGCGAAGGCCGCGGGCAGGATCTTGATCGCGGCATCCCGCGCGAGCGCCTCGTCGTGCGCGCGATACACCTCGCCCATGCCGCCTTCGCCGATGAGCGCCTCCAGCCGATAGGCGCCCAGGCGCGCCCCCGTTGCGCGCCCGGGGACCAGTGTCGAGACGAGCCGACTGACAACGGAGGCGTCGGCCTGTTGCGAGAGCAGCGACTCCACCTCGCGACGCAGGTCGGGATCCTGCTCGCATCGAGCGGCGAGCACGGCGTCGCGTGCGTCGGCTTCCACGTCGAGCACGGCAGCGTACAGCTCGGAAATCTCGGCCCAGCGCTGCGGCGTCACGACACGCCCTTCAGTTCCCGGGCGAGCCATGCTCGCGCGAGGTTCCAGTCACGCGTGATGGTGTCGGGCGAGACATCGAGGGCCGACGCCGTTTCGTCGAGCGTGAGTCCGCCGAAGAATCGCAGCTCGACGACCGTGGCGCGGCGTGGATCCAGCGCGGCGAGGCGATCGAGCACCTCGTTGAGGGCGAACACGTCGCAGGACGGCTGCTCGGTCGCGAAGGCGTCATCATCGAGCGTCACGCGGGTTGCCCCGCCACCACGCTTCCGCCCGAGGCGAGCACGAGCGCGTTCGATCAGGACACGACGCATCAGGCGCGCGGCCATGGCCAGGAAGTGCGCGCGGTCCTGCCACTGGATCCGGCGAAGGCCCACGAGGCGCGTGTAGGTCTCGTTGACCAGGGCCGTGGGCTGGAGCGTGTGATCACGCCGCTCCCGCTTCATATAGATCCGGGCAGTGGCGAGCAGCTCGCGATGGACCAGCGGGACCAACTGCTCGAGCGCGCCCGGCTCTCCATCGGTCCAGGCACGAAGCAAGGCGGTGACCTGCGCTGGATCGCTCGCAGCCATGCGTTTCGAAAATGGGGTTGGGCACCTAGGATACACCCGCCCTGCGTGCGGCGAGTCCTCGAAGCGCGCGGTGTCAGCATCAGTGCGCTCTTCTCCGGCACGAGCGGCACGGGCAAGACGATGGCCGCGGAGGTGCTCGCGGTGGAACGCGGCCTGGATTCGTACCAAGTCGACCTCTCTTCGGTCGTCAGCCGCCACTTCAGATCCGGCGTCCGAACGCCTTCTTCCACCGCTTCTTCGGCATCGCCCGGGCGTCGGTCAAAGAGCATCTCGGAGAACTCGGCCTCCCGGCCACGCGTGGCGGGCGCGACGACATGCTCGCGGTGGCGGCGACGAGGCGCCGCCGCTCCGACTGGAAGTCGCCGACGGCGTGGGAGATGCGCGCAACGTCCCGTCGTGTCAACAACAGGCGATGCCGGCACGGTGTACCTGTGCCAACCAGAGGAGGTCAGTTCCGCCTACGCCGAGGTGATGCTCTGGGTGCAGCGCAGCACGCAGTACTTCGACCGCGCGAAGGCCAAGTTCACCACCGAGGCCGATGGCTGGCTCGTCGCCTACTCGATGGTCCACGGCACTACCGTCGTGACGAACGAACAGCCGCGTCCGGAGTCGCGGAACCGTGTTCTGCTTCCCGACGTCTGCGCGCAGTTCGAAGTACCGTCGAAGGATACCTTCTCAGTGTTGCGGGAGCTGGCGGTTCGGTTCGCGCTCTCGGGGACGGAGTGAGCAGGTCCGTGACAGGATGGCCCGCCCTTCCGGCCGAGGACGTCCCACTGGCCCGCGTCGGCTCTCCAGCGGCTATGCAAATGGGTCTCGAACGTCGAGCGTCTCGAACTTCCGGAAGTCGCGATCGTTCGAGTAGAGCGTCCGGACACCGTTCTGAAACAGGATGGCCGCTACGTGCGCGTCTGGCACGAGGTTTCCACGGACGACTGTGTCGGCCGTGACGTGCCGGTAGGCGTCCATGAAGCCGTCCTGCTCGGACACCACCCGCGTCTGGGGCAACGCCAGGAGGGACCTGACGTTGGCCAGCGCTTCCTCTGGCGTGAGGGGCGTCGCAAAGATGCTCGGGTGCGTGGCGATGCGCAGGTAGGCCATGAGCGTCGGCCAGGTCAGGCAGAGCACTTCCGGTTTCGCTGCACACGACTCCAGGAGCTTGCGGGCCGCCTCGTGCCGCTCGCTCGATCGATCGGACGCGAACAGGAGCACGTTCGCGTCGAGTGAATAGCTCATGACCGGTCGCCGTCGAGCGCGGCGTACACGGCGTCCTTATCCGAGAGATCGACCAGTGCCTTCATTGGGCGCGAGGTCCAACGAAACGCCGGGCGTTCACGTCCCGTGCGACGCCGGGCCAGCGCATCGGCCAGCAGCTCCGAGACGACAGCACCCATGGAGCGGCCTTCCTTCTCGTGGATCGTCTTGACCTCTCGGAGGATCGGATCGTCGATGTCGACCGTCGTTCGCATGATGCTAGATGATATCGCATTGGACATCTGATGTTTCCATCCTGCAACTGCAGCAGCACATCGGCGTCCGGGCGAGGATCGATCGCGCCTACGAAGACCGCCTCGCAGGTCGCATCTCCGACGATCTGTCGCAGTGCAAGTCGCGCGAGTGGGAGCAGGAACTCGCCGACGTCCGCCGTGACACGGCCCTGCACGACACCGCGAGCCACGACTACATGGTCAAAGGCTGCCAGATTCTGGAACTCGCGCAAACCCTGCGCAGGCTCAATTCCTTACGAAGAATCAGGCCGATCAGGCGAAAGCGGTCAAGATGCTGCTTTCGAACTGCGCGTTCGATCGCGGAAACCTTTTGTTTTCTTCGGTTAAGCCGTTCGACCTGCTCGCGCGAGGGAACGAAAACGGGGATTGGCTGGGTGTTACGGACGATTTCCGCAACTACCTCGTCCATGCGGCGTGGGAGCGCGAGTGGCCTCCATCCCTCTGAGCGCGCACGGGCAGGCGCATCTTTCGGAATCGCTACGCGCTCTGCGGAAGCGCGCGCACCTTGGGCCGTTGCCCTCGGGCCTTCACGGCGTGCCAGAGATCCCACTTCGCCTGCAGCCGCAGCCAGATCTCGGCGTCCCAGTGCGTCAAGCCCTCGAGCAGCAACGCGGTATCCGCACTGACGCCGCGCCGCCCTCTGACAATCGCGTTGAGCCGCTGGAACGGGATGTTCATACGGTCCGCAGCCTCGACCTGCGATACGCCCAATGGCTCCAGGAACTCCTTCAAGAGCATCTCACCGGGGTGGGTCGGCGGACGATGAGTGGGGAGCATGTCGATCTCCTCAGTGGTAGTCGGTGCAGCGCACATCGAAGGCGTCCGAGCCCTCGAACCGGAAGACGACCCGATACTGGTCGTTCACTCGCACGGCGTGCCGCCCCTTCAAGGCCCCGGTCAGGGCATGCAACCGGTTGCCGGGAGGCACCTTGAGCTCGTCGAGCTTCGTCACCGCATCGATCTGATCAAGCTTGCGGCGAACGATCGGCCATAAGTCCGTCGGGATGCGGCGGGCGGCCTTCGAGTTCACGCCGTTCCAGATGTCCCGGGTCGTGTCGTCGGCCAGCGTCCGGATCACCGACTAGCACTATAGCACACTTAGTGTGCCAATCACAGGAGCGGATCCCTGAGGCCGGCCGCGACTGGCACGTGGCTCGTCTTCGCCCGGTAGACTTCAGTTGGCTCGCTGCGATTTAAGGAAAAGCTTGGCTGGGAGGCAGGGATTCGAATTCAAGAGGCCTCTTTCCAAGTGGCTGATGGCGCTGGGTTTCCGGTTCCAACCGCTTGAGGCGCAAGCGGTTTCAGTGCTCCGTTTCGTGCACTGTCGTCCACTTGATTCCTCCCGATTCTCCCCCAGGTTTGGCACCATTTGGGCAACGGTCCCCGCTCCATCGTCGGCGGCTCGGACTTGCGCGCGCGGGCTGACCCGCCTGATTCAGACAAGCCCAATCATATGCGAATAGATCCGGCATCAACTGTTTATGGATTATGATTGGGGAATGATAAACGCGCTGGATCAGCTCCTGGATCAGCGGCTGGGGCACGGGCGGTATCACCTGACCAAGGCTGAGGCATTGACTGCTCTCGGAGTGTCGGCAACGGCGTTCAACGCTGCCGCAGCGCGTCTGGTGCGCCAGCGCCGGCTCGCTCGGCCCAAGCAGGGCTTCTTCGTCATTCTGCGCCCGGAGGACCGCGTCGGCGGAGGCCCGGACCCGGCGCGCTGGATTGATCCGCTGATGCGTCACATCGGCGTGGATTACCGGGTTTCACTCCTGCGGGCCGCGGCGTTTCATGGGTCCTCGCACCAAGCTGCGCAGGTGTTTCAAGCAATCGTCCCCAGGCAACTACGCCCGGTGGCCATCGAGCGACAGCGCGTGGAATTCGTGTATCAGGCCGCGGACGCGTTCGCGGCAGTCAACCAGCAGCCGTGGCTGGATCAGTTGAAGACCGATGCGGGGTTCGCAAAGGTCGCCGGCGTTGAACTGCTGCTGCTCGATGCCGTTCGGTACTTCCACCAGAGTGCCGGTCTCAACGGTGCCGCACAGATCGTGCACGACCTTGGCGGACGCGCTAGTCCGCAGAAACTCGCGCGCGCCGCGACCTCGTACGAGAACTCCGTCGTCCGTCGTCTCGGCTACCTCCTCGAGCACTTCGGCTACGCGCGTCAGGCCGCCAGCCTTCGACCGCAGGCGAAGAAGGCCAAATCGCTCAAGCCCCTCGATCCGTCGGCGCGCATTGTTCCCAGCCTGGCCGCCAGCGTTGGAGACGGAGAGTCGCACGCCTGGAAGCTGCATCTGAACGTGCCCGTGGAGATTGACGCATGATCCCACGCGCCCACATTCAGGAATGGGCCGCGACGACGCCGTGGCGGGAGTTGCGGCAGGTCGAGCAGGACCTCATCATCTGTCGCGCGCTGTGCGACATCTTCAACGAGCCGTTCCTCGCTGAGCGCTTGGCGTTCCGAGGCGGCACCGCGATTCACAAGCTGCTGTTTCGCCAGCCGCTTCGCTACTCGGAGGACATCGACCTCGTCCAGGTACACGCGGAACCGATCGGCCCGACGGTCAACGCACTGCGCGATGTGTTGTCGTGGCTTGGTCCGTTCAAGCGCGACGCCGCCGCGCACTCGCTCCATCTCATCTATCGCTTCATACCGGACTCCGAACCAGCCGTCCGGGCCAAGGTGAAAGTCGAGGTCAACACGCGGGAGCACGACCACCTGTACGGCCTCCGCCCGTATCCTTACGCCGTCGAGAACCCGTGGTTCACGGGCCGGGCGTCCGTCGTGTCGTTCGAGCCGGAGGAGTTGTTCGGGACGAAGCTCCGGGCGCTCCTGCAGCGTCGGAAGGGTCGCGACCTCTTCGACTTCCACGTCGGATTCGAGCAACTCTCCCTCGACCCCGCGCGCGTGATCGCCGCATTCGAGCACTACATGACGCAGGACGGCACCACGGTCTCGCGCGCGAACGCCGAGGAACGGATGCTCGGCAAGCTGACGCGCAGTTTGACGGAGGACATCGCGCCGCTCCTGGCGCATGGCGTCGCCTATAGCGAGCCCGAAGCGCTCGACGCCTTCGCGCGCGTCTGGTTCGAGCTGGTAGCTGGCCTGAAGGGCGAGCCGTGGGGCAAATCCGAGACGGTCATCGAGGAGTTCCGCGCCACATCACTGCCGAGCCTGTTGCGACCCACGCGTGCGTGAACCCCGCTACGCCCGAGAGTCCTTCGCCACATCTCCGGGCCGCCAACGAGGAATTGGCCGCTGCCCTGCCGTGGATCGTGACCAGCCTCTTCGGCAAGGCGAACGACGCCACGCCGTCGACTCCGGGGAGGCCAATCGTCGCGACACGTGGCGGCACACCTGGCGTCCTCGCCGTGGTTCGGAGTGTTGCTGTCGGTCGAACTCATGGCTACCGTGGGGCATTCTGAAGGCGACGAGAACACCGTCAACCGACGAGAACGCTGTACCTGAAGGCCACGTCGCGAGATGGCGCCGTAGAGAGGCAGGGATTCGTCCCTTGCCGCCCGCAAGTTCCAGAGACGGAGCGTCCGCCGGCACGAGACGGGCACCCAGATCGAAGGTGGGGTCGCCCACGCTGCAGAGGGCCGCCAACGGCCCCTCGTGAGCGTCGGTGCCGCCATGTCCGGGCTGACGTGGCACTATTGGGGCAGCGGCAGACAATCGCCAAGCCGAGAGAGTCGCAAGTCTCTCAAAGGTAAGGAGTTAGGCTGGCTGGGAGGCAGGGATTCGAATTCGGAGCTACGCGTTTCTGTAAGTGGCTGATGGCGCTGAACTTCCGATGTTAACCGCTTGAAAGGCAAGCGGTTACAGCGCTCCGTTTCGTGCACTGCCGTCCACTCGATTCCTCCCGCTTCTCCCCCAGGTTTGGCACCATTGGGGCAACGGGTCGATGGCCCTCCACTGTGCCGGTTCCAAACGGCTCCAACCTTGCCCGGTGATCGGCTAGCCATGATCTCGCAGGCGAAGACGTCCCACGTCGCCGTTCCGTTTGCCGAAGCTGGCGGCGGTTCGTGACTTTGGTCGGCGGACCCACGCAGTCTCGCCAGACGCGACGCGCTGCCCGGCGCCGCATCACTTCCAGGGTCTTGGATGAGGTGCCACGTTCGTGAAACTGACGGCCACCCACCGGCCGCTCTGCTTCTGCATGACGTAGGTTCCGAGATTGCCGCGTGTGATGACGCGAAGACGCTCGTCGGACGTCTGGCGAAGACCGGCGTCGGGGTCCCTCGGGTCCACCGATGACACCTGAACCACCGCGATCTCGGGGGTCAACCATCGGATCTTCTCGACGACATGCCGCTTCTGGCTGTTGCGCAAGGGCCCCTTGTGGATCGTCGCCAGCTCTTCACGCATGCGGGCCTTGCCCATCTGCCACTCGCCGAAGACATCGATGTGATCCACGTCATCGGCGTAGGCGGACACCATCATGTCGGCGTCGTGGGCGTTCCACCCCTCATAGAACGTCCCCAGCGTCTGCCTGATGGCGCGCTCCTCGTCGGCTGAGGCGCCTTGTCCCTGGCTCCAGGCGACTGCTACGACGAGCAGCATCGACACCAAGACGAGCACAAGCCGTTTCATCCTCACCTCCAACATGTACTAGCGTCGTTCGAGCGCGGATTGCATCATGTCGGCCGTCGGGTCCGCTCCCGTGGCAAGATGAACCCACGCGACATGGCGACCGGCGATACCGCGCAGATCACCCGCCTCCTCGGCGCCTGGAACGACGGAGACGCCGGAGCGCTCGAGCAACTGATCCCCCTCGTGGAGCGCGAGCTGCAGCAACTGGCCCATCACTACATGGCTCGAGAGCCAGCCGGCCATCCGCTGCAGACCACGGCGCTCGTGAACGAGGCGTTCGTTCGGCTGATCGACGGCGGGCGGGTACGCTGGCAGAGCCGGGCCCACTTCTTCGCGGTGTCAGCCCGCCTGATGCGCCGCATCCTCGTCGACGTGGCGCGGTCCCGAAAGAAATTGAAGCGCGGTGGCACAGCCGTGTGGATCTCGCTCGACGAGGCGCCCGAGATCCCCCACGCGACGGACGCCGAGCTCGTGGCTCTCGACGACGCGTTGAACGCACTTGCTGCCTTCGACGAGCGCAAGAGCCGGGTCGTGGAACTGCGCTTCTTCGGAGGTCTCACCATCGCCGAAACCGCAGTCGTGCTGCAGGTGTCGCCGATCACGGTGACCCGCGACTGGGATCTCGCCAGGGCCTGGCTCGCGCGAGAGCTGTCTCGGACCCATGACGCCTGACCGGTGGCGGGAGATCGAACGCCTGTATCACGCGACGCTCGAGCGGAGTCCGAGCGAGCGAGACGAATTTCTCGCTGCGGCGTGCCGGGGCGACGATGCCCTGCGTACCGAGGTGGAGTCGCTGATCGCGCATGGCCTGGACGCACCAGCCGTTCTGGATGCGCAGCTTAGCCGGGAGCTTCGCGCTGACTTGACCAGGCGACTCGACCAACAGCTGGCAGTCCCGGGCCGCTTTATCGGACGAACGTTCGGACCGTACAAGCTGCAGGCATTGCTGGGGGCCGGCGGGATGGGGGAGGTGTACCGTGCGGCCGATGCCCGCCTGAACCGGACCGTGGCCATCAAGGTTCTCCTGCGCGATCGTCATGACAGTTCGGAACGCCCTGAGCTGACACGCGAAGCCGCGATCGTTTCCAACCTGAATCATCCGCACATCTGCACCATCCACGACATCGGCAGCCAGGACGGCGTCGACTACATCGTCATGGAGTATCTCGAAGGCGAGACGCTGCAACAGCGTCTCGCCCGTGGCGCACTGCCGCTGGAGCGCGCCATCGAGTACTGCACGCAGATCGTCGATGCCCTGGACAAGTCACATCGCCGCGGCATCATTCATCGGGACATCAAACCCGCGAATGTGATGCTCACGGCGGTCGGCGTGAAGGTGCTCGACTTCGGCATCGCCACGCGGACGGGAGGGAGCGATCCGCTGCCGGTCATGGCCACGCCTGCGTACGGCTCGCCGGAGCAGCTCACCGGCCATCCCGTGGATGCGCGGACCGACATCTTCTCGTTCGGCGCGGTGGCGTACGAGATGATCACCGGACAACGGGCATTCACGGGGAACACGCCGGCGGCGGTTGTCGCCAGCGTCTGCGCGGACGAGCCAGTTCCGCTCCGCGATCTGGTGCCGGCCGTACCCGAACCACTGGCGCGTACGCTGTCGAGGTGTCTGGCGAAGGCGCCTGGATGATCGTTGGCAGACGACGAACGACCTACTGTTCGATTTACGCTCTCTCGCCACGCCAACGATGGGTCCTTCCGTCACGGATCGCCCGACGCGGATGTCCTGGATCGAGCGCGCGGGATGGGCTGCGGCGCTGGTGGCGACCTTCAAGTGTCTACACACTCTCGGTAGCGGATCCCACCCAGGTCGCCGAGCCGCCGGCACCCGATCTCCGTTTCCCGCTGTGGCCGGCGCCCGATACGACGTATGCCTCCAGCTTCGACGTGCCGATCGCGCTCGCTCCGGATGGACGCCGCCTGGCCTACATCGCCGTAGGGCGCGACAGCATCAAGCGGTTGTGGATTCGCTCCCTCGATGCGGCCGCCGACGGTGCGGTCGAGATCGCGGGGACCGAGGACGCCAACACCCCGTTCTGGTCACCAGACAGCGCGTGGGTCGGCATCTTCAGTCGCCACCAGCTTCTCAAGGTGCGCGTGTCGGATCGCCGCGTCCTCACCATTGCGACGAATGTCTCGACGATGGCCGGCGCGACTTGGAATGCCGAGGGCGTCATCCTCTTCACGGGCGGACTAGCGGGACTCTCGCGGGTCTCGTCCGAGGGCGGCGCCGTGATTCCGGTGACGAGGGACGAGGGCAGCCACTTCTGGCCGCAGTTCATCGGAGACGGCCGCCACTTCTTCTATTCGGCCGCGATTCCAGGCGAGATCCGCCTCGGCTCGCTCACCGGCGAGCCATCCCGTGTGCTGATGAAGGTCCAGCAGCACCCGTCGTCGCTCGTGTACGCAGGCGGGTATCTGTTCTTCGGGAGAGACTCGAAGCTGTTCGCTCGGTCGTTCGACGAACGCACGCTCGAGTTCGTCGGCGAGCCGATCGAGCTGCTGGCGGGGATGCCGATCACGCAGCTGGGCCGCATGCCGTTCTCGGTGTCGGCCGCTGGCCCTCTCGCTGTGTGGCCGTACCCGGGCGGAACTCCAGCCACCTTGCGCTTGTTCACGGAGACAGGCGCGTCGGTGCCCGTCGTGGAGACGCCCGCGCGGTACGTCGGGTTGGCACTCACGCCCAACGCCGAGTCGCTGGCTGTCTCGCGGCGTCGCGTCAATGGCGGTGCGGACGTGTGGGTTCGCGATCTCGGCGCCTCCACCGAGACGCAGGTGACGTTCGACGGGGTCGCGTTCGCACCACGATGGTCCCCTGACGGCCGCCGCCTCGTGTACACCACGTCGACGAAGCTGCCGCCCAGGCTGCTGATCAAGGGGCTGCGCGACTCAAGTGGCGACGTCGAGATCGGCGGCTCCCAGCTGCCTGCGTTCGCGTCGAGTTGGAGCAACGATGGCGCGCGGATCGTGAGCGTGCGCATCGACCCTGCCACCCGCGATGACCTGTACGTCGACGACCTGCAGGACGGTCGTGCCGAGCGGCTGCCGATGAACACCGCGGCCAACGAGTATCACGCGGCGGTCTCTCCTGACGATCGCTGGCTCGCCTATGTCACCGACGAGTCGGGCCGTGATGAAGTGTGGGTCGCCGGCTTTCCATCAGGGCAGGTGAAGAGAAAGGTCTCGATCGACGGAGGAACCTCACCCCAATGGATCGATGGCGGCCGCGAAGTCGCGTATCTGTCCCAGCGCAAGTGGATGACTATCAGGTCGTTCGCAGGGACGGGCGGCGACATCGCGCTCGGTACGCCGCGCGAGCTCTTTGACGCGTCCGCCTTCGTCGAAACGACACCGCTGGTCACGCCGACGGCAAACGCGTACGCCGCCGCTGTGGAGGGCAGGCGGTTTCTGGCCGCGGTTCGCGCCAAGGATCCAGCGGTGCCCCCGATCCAGCTGATTGTGGACTGGCGCACGCTGCTCCGCGACCGTTGAAGCTCGTAGCCGGCGCAAGACCGACGGGCGTGGTACTCCTCCGATCCATCAGTTTGGCAACGACGAGAGCGCCGGCAGGCAGCGACACCTGAAGTTGTAGACGCAGCGCGAGATGGCGTCACCTGGAGGCAGGGATTCGCCCCTCGACGCTCACTCGGCCTTTGGCGCCGAGCACGCAATTCGCCCGTGTCGCCAGACGAACTGGCTGGTGAGCCATGGCCGCCGGAAAATTCGGAACTGTGCGCAGTTGGCGCGAGGACCGACTTGGGCACTATTTGGGCAACGGCGGAGAATGGCTCAACCGAGAGAACGGCGAGTCTCTCAGCTACAAGGATTTAGGCTGGCTGGGTGTCAGGGACGATTTTCGACACTATCTCGTCCATGCGGCGTGAGGGTGTCGCGGGCCTCCATGCCGTCTTGAACGCCATGGAGAGTGTGGATCTTTCGGCATTCCAAGGCCGACCGGTCTCTCATCGTCGTTGCCTCGGGGACCACTCTCGAGGGCACGACGTGAGCGCTGGTGGCCTTGCTATTCCGTATTCCAGATTCTAGAATACCGAATGCCTCAAGGCCTCCTTCCTCAGGATGTCGTCGTGCTCGCCAAGCTCGTGTGCTACGGCGGAGAGCGTCCGCCGATCGCTCAGGTGGCCGGCGACCTGGCTTTGAGCCCATCTCAGGTCCACGCATCGCTCAAGCGCCTGGAGCGATCCCGCCTTGTGGACGTCCAGACGGGGCGCCCGCTCTTGAAGGCGGTCGAAGAGTTCCTGATCCATGGCGTGAAATACGCGTTTCCGGTCCAACGCGGTGAGGCGACCCGCGGCATGCCGACGGCCCATGCAGCGCCTCCGCTGAGTGATCAGATTGCAGACAGCGGCGACCTCCCGCCGGTTTGGCCGGACGCCGTGGGCGACGTGCGTGGTGTGACCCTCGAGCCCCTTCACAAATCCGCACCGAAGGCGGCTCGACGTGACCCCGTTCTCCATGAGCTCCTGGCGCTGATCGATGCGCTGCGCGACGGCCGCGTGCGCGAGCGACAGCTGGCCGAGAAGGAACTGAGCGCGCGGCTGCGGAGGCAGCTCTATGGCTGATCCGAACCGCATCCTCTTCGAGTCGGTCGTGCGCCTGCTCGCGCCGGTACTCGACGAACTCGTATTCGTTGGCGGTTGCACGACAGGGCTGTTCATCACCGATCCGGCAGCGGGCGGTATCCGACCGACGAAGGATGTCGACGTGATCGTGGACGTGACGCCATACGCGAAGTACGCGGCTCTGTCGGAACGGCTGCGCGCGCTGGGACTCGCCGAGGATACGACCAAAGGAGCGCCGCTCTGCCGCTGGCGACGAAACGAGCTCATCGTCGATGTCATGCCAGTGGACGAGCATGTTCTTGGCTTCAGCAACCGGTGGTACCCGGCCGCCATCGAGACGGCCCACCGACTTCAGATCGCCGGCCGCGAAGTGCGAGTGGTCACGCCGGCGCTGTTCATCGCCACAAAACTCGAAGCGTTCCATGGGCGTGGTCGTGGCGACGTCGTCGCCAGCCACGACCTCGAGGACATCGTGGCCGTTCTCGACGGACGGCCCGAGATCGTGGCCGATGTCGCCTCGGCGAGCGATGACGTACGCCAGTACATCGGCACTCAGATCCAGTCTCTGCTCGACAACCCCGACTTCCTCGAGGCGCTCGGCGGGTTCCTCCTTCCTGACGCCGCGAGTCAGGCGCGGCGCGGGATCCTGATTGAACGACTCAGACGCCTTGCGACGGCTCGAGGTCCGCAACGCTCGTGAGTCTGGACCGGCACCGGAAAGATTTCGCCGTGAACCCTCGTTCTACAGAGTGTGGGGTCTCGGTTCTGGAACAGGATTGGCTGGGAGGCAGGGACGATTTCCGCAACTACCTCGTCCAGGCGGCGTGAGGTGTGGTTGGCGCTCGATGCAGCGTTGAACGCGCATAGGACCGTGAATCTTTCTGCCGCCGCTCCGGCGGTGCCGCTGGGGGAACGTTCATCCGCTTGGCCGCCTCGCCCAGTCGGTGGAGGTCATGGCGGGTCCTCCCTGAGGAACACGTCCTCTATCTTGAGCCCGAACGCGTCGGCGATGCGGAAAGCGAGCGGCAGGGACGGATCGAACTTACCGTTCTCCACCGCGTTGATGGAGTTGCGCGAAACCTGGACGCGCTCGGCGAGTTCCGCCTGACTCCAGCGCTTTTCGGCGCGCAGGACGCGGATGCGGTTGTTCATGTCGAGATTCTTTTCCAGCTCACGCGTTCCCGCTGATGCGGCCTCGACCTGGGCACGCCCAGCGGCTCCAGGAACTCCTTCAGGAGCATCTCACCGGGGTGCGTCGGTGGACGATGGGTCGGGAGCATGTCGATGTCTCAGTGGTAGTCGGTGCAGCGCACGGTTGGGCGTCCTATCGCCCGCCGACCTCGACCGTCCACGTCACCGGCGCTGCCAGCGGGTGCCCGTGTCGGCTGACAAGGGGACCGTCCAGGGTCGCCACATAGCGCACACCTGGGACGAGGTCAGCGGTCGGCTTCAGCGTCATCCGTCGCGCATCGACGTCGTAGTGGACGCTGCCGGTCACCCCGTTGGACCCGCGGGACGGTGCCTCCGGACGCCACGTCACGCGGGCGCGCTCCACGGTGTCCGGCGCCACGTCCGTATTGAAGAGCACCTGCATCGACGGGCGCGTGTCTCCGGCCGCGTCGTCGAGAGGCACGGTGGCAAGCGCGGCCAGGCGCCCCTCGATGCGCACCGACACTCGCGCATCGGCCTCGTCGAAGCCGTCGTTGACCACCACGCGGAAGGTCGGGTTCGGCCCGGGTTCGAGGCGCGCCGTGTCCACCGTGAAGCTCGCGCTGTCGAGCCACATCGCCAGCGTGCTCCATCCGGCTTCTCCGCCGTCGCTGCTGTAGAGCACCGTGGCCTGCAACGGCTCGTCGTCGGCGTCGGTCGCCTCCCAGGTCAGCACGATGTCGCCGTCAACACGCTGAGCCGGCGTCGGCGACGTGATCGTCACGATCGGCGGGTGCGCCGAACGCTCACGGCGTGCGAGCACGGCGCCGTCCTTCGACAGCACGAGACTGCGCGCCGTGTCCGACCAGGGCAAGGTGGCCCGGAAGACGCCGGTCGCCTCTCCGTGCGCGGATGCGGCGACGTCGAATCGTGTCGTCCCCACGACGGAACCGGAGCCATCGAGCAGCGACAGCTCGTAATCGCCTCCGGTCTGTGGCTCTGGCAGCGCCGTACCGCTGACGAGGGGACCGAGCCATGCCGAGGCCCTGGTCTGGTCGACATGCCCCGCCAGCCCCACCCGTCTGGGGCCGTCGGCGCGCGCCTGTGCGGGAATCGACTGGAGGGATGTCGAGGCGAACAGGACGGGCGACTGCGCTGCGACACGCCGTGCCGCGAACAGGTTGTTGCGTTCGATGAGCTGCTGGATCTTGTGGTAATGGTGCGTGGCGATGAACGTGTTCCGATACGGCACGGTCGCCGGGAACATCAGCGGAACGATGCGCGGTCCTTCGCCGTTGCCTTCGGTGGACGACTTGTTCCAGCCCGTCCACCCCGGAGGCAGGATGCGGAACCCTTCGATGCCGTCGTACTGGAAGACGGGCGACTCGCGCATCTTGTCGAGCGCCTGATACTCCGCGGTCGTCGTGTAGTAGGGGATGTGGTCGAGCAACAGGTAGTGGCCCACCTCGTGCACCCACGCGTAGATGTAGCGATCGCGCAGCGCCGGGTCATCGTCGAACAGGCTCCGGATGGCGCCTGGCGCGCCCTGCGTCAGCAACACGTCCGCCCTGCCCCCGCTCAAGAACGGACTCGGGCCGAAGCCAAGGACGAGGTCGGCGTCCGTCGCGTGCAGCGTCGCGTACGACATGGTCAGTTCCGACGCGAGGATGTTGGCGGCGTTCTGCGCAATCGGCTCGCCCTCGAACAAGAGACGCGCGCCAAGCAGTTGCGCGTGCATGCTGGGCCCCATCACCATCGTCCCGCGGTAGCGTCCCTGGATGGACTGCAACGGGAACACCTGGAGCGCGAATTGCTCCCCCTTCGAGTAGATGGTGTGCAGGGTCCTGATGGTGGATTCGGGCGGCCAGGGAAACCAGTCGCCAATCGCCATCTGGTAGTAGTCGATCTTCAGTTTGGGTTCCGGCTTCCAGTAATTGGCCGGACACCGCGTGTGGTAGATGGTCTCCCAGGCGCCGGGTGCGGTCTCGGCTGCAATCTCCACCCGCAGCTGCCGCCCTTCGTGCCCCTGTGGTGACCAACCGAACAGGTTCGCCGAGTGCTCGGCCTTCGCCTGAGAGAGGGATCTGGACGCCCAGAGATCCGGCCGCACGAACTCGTGCGTAACCGAGGCCAGTGTCGTGCCAGACGCGTCCTTCAGCGTTACGCGCCCGTTGAACGACTGCAGCTGGTCGTCGGCGTGCACGGCCGGGTGCTGCGCCCAGTCGGCATAGATGCGTGCGACGGCCGGCTTGTTCCTGATGAGCGGAGCGTCGCGAACGGTCTGCAGGACGTGGCACGAGAGGTTGTGAGAGAGCGACGTCCTGTCGTCGTGACGGAAGACGAGCCGGCTGTGGAAGCTCCAGGCGTGGTAGCCCTCGCCCGACGGGTCGTCCAGCTCTTCGCCGTTGCGACCACGCACGCCGTCCGGGCCCGTCTTGACACGAGCCTCGTAGCGGACGCCGCTGAGCAGCGGCTCGCCCGACACCAGCACGGCCAGGCGTTCGCCGCGCGCGATGCGGGCGGGCACCGGCACGAACAGCCCGGCGGGATCCCGGTAGCCGAGCTGAAAGGTCGTGTCATCCAGCGTACGCGGGTCGTACGGCGCGCTGAACGATACGCGCGGCTCCGCGCCCGAGCGCTCGTGCCGCGCGTTGTCATCCGGCGAGGTGCTGCGGATGGTGAAGGGCGTGCTGGCGCACCCCTCGTACGAGACGATGCCCTGGCTGCGTGCCGCCTGCAGGTCGAGGCTGAAGGAGCCCTTGAACGTCAGCGCCTGCATGGGGCCTGACGCGTCGTCGTCGGTGTTCTCGAGCACGACGTCGAAGGTCGCCTCGACGCGGTCGTGCGTGTGGATCACGAGGTCGACCGTACCCGCGGCGTATCGGAAGCTCGCGACGTCATCCAGGCCGAACGGTGAACGAGCCGGTGGCTGGCGTTCGTCCGGCGCCGACGGCGCCGACGCCGCGGGATCCACGCCGATGCGCTCGCGGGCCTCCACCGGCGTGCCGCCGACCATCTCCGCGAGCCCGCGCAGGCCACTCAGCACCGCGCCCATGGTGTTGACCGAGAGCGCCTGCTCGGACGCACGATAGCGCTCCAGCGTGTCATGGAACTGGAGGGTGAACTGCGGCTGCACGCGGTACTTCGCGCCGCCGTCGCGCAGGTTGCGCAGGTCCGCTCGAAAGAGGGCATACGCCAGCGTCGTGGGGTCCCAGGCCGAGAAGGCGAACCGGCAGACGCCGGGCGACGCTTGCCGCAGATAGAGTCCGGCAATGGGCTTGACCGTGGCTTCGAGCGTTGTCCCGACGGCGCCTGAGGTCGTGCCGGCGAAGCGGGTGACGGGCGCCTCTGCACGCGTCGTCTCCGGGGTGCGAGCGACAGGGCGCTCGCCCACCGTCACCTCTGCCGACATCTGGTGCCGGCCTCCGTCCCCGTCGACCACGACGAGGGCGACCGTGAAGGTGCCTTCCTGCTGCCAGGTGTGCCGGACGCGCCAGAGGTCCTCACCCACCTCGGTCGTCCCGTCACCGAAGTCCCAGTGCCAGGTGAGGGTGTCCTTCGGCGTGTCGGTCACCCGGCCGGTCAACTCCAGCGTCCTGGGCGCATCATCGAGCCGGACGATGGAGAGCGGCGCGATGCGCGGCGCGACGTTGTCGATCATGATCTGGCGGGTCCGCGTGCTGATGGTCCCACGGGCGTTCTTCACCTCGACGGTGACGCTGTAGGCGCCCTGCTGCCCGAATACGTGCGAGACGGTCGGGCGCGTGCCGGTATTGACAGGGGGCGTCCCGTCGCCGAAGGTCCAGACGATCTCGTAGGGCTCCTGCCCCACGGCATCGAACATGCCCCCGCCTGGGCGCGCCATGCGCGGCCTGAGCATCTCGCCAGCGGGGCCGAGGTCCACCTCGCCCGAGAAATGGGCGGTGAAGAAGACAGTGGACGTCTCGGGCGCGCGGGCGACGCTCTCGATGCGTACGTCCTGCGCGCGGACAGCCTGTGCGGTGACGAGCAGGACCGACAGTGCCAGTGCGACGCCGCGCAGTGAAGGGCAGTTCATTCTTAAAGCCTATAGCAGGCCACCCTCCTGGCTTCAGCAACCGCTGGTAGCCGGCCGCCATCCGGATGGACCACCATGGATTACACGCGTGCCTCGAGATCAGGAGGCGGCTTGGCGGCTTCCTCCTTCCGGACGCGGCGAGTCAGGGACGACGCTCGCTTCTCGAGGCGCGCGCAGGAGTCTCAATGGAGCGTCAGTGCCCCGCACGGAGGAGGACTTTGGCACTATTTGGGCAGCGACGGAGAATCGCCAATTCAAGAGACCTGGAAGTCTCTCAGCAACAAGGAGTTAGGCTGGCTGGGAGGCAGGGATTCGAATTCGGAGAGAGGCCTTTTCGCAACGGGCTGATGGCGCTGGACTTCTGGTGTTAACCGCTTGTGGCACAAGTGGTTACAGCGCTTCGATTCGTGCACTGCCGTCCCCTCCACTCCTCCCGTTTTCACTGCCGTTTTGGAGACATTCTGGAGACGCCCTCTCGCCCACCTCACACGAGCGGTGCGCGAGCGACGTCTCGCTTGGCGAAGTCAGACGCCATCAGATACACGAACTGAGACGGTTGGCTGGTCAAGAACTCTTGGATGAACTCGCCAAACGACCCGGCCAGGATTCGCGCGAAGTGCTGTGGTCGGTATCGAGTGATCGAGCCGAGATAGTAGGCGATGGCGTAGATGCTCAGTGCCTGTGGCAGCAGGCTGGCGTGCTCAGCAACTGGACTGGCGTACAGGTAGTACCGGCGGAACGGTCGAATCGATGTCACCGTTGACCAGATGTATGGCCTCAGAGTCGCGACCAGGGCGGCGAGCTTGTCGGCCGTCCGGCCTGAGTACGGCATGGGGGCAATCTGCTCCAGCTGAACCGCGAACTTGCCGCTGACGTTGTCGTCACAGCCTTCGATCTCCCTGAACGCGCCTTTGAGGCGTGTTTCCTTCAGTAACTCCTTCCGCGTCTTTCCAACACGGTCGAGGTCGTCCTCCAAGATGCGGAAGGTTGCCCACAGTTGCTTCGGCGTGGCGGAATGGTTGAAGGGAATCGAGTCGATGGCGAAGAACCGTTCGTCTGCACCAGCCGCGTCACACCAGATTCGATGGCCAGGCACGATCTGCGGCAAGAGCAGTGGCACCTGGTAGCTGGTCTTGGTCGCGATGGGGGAGGCACCCAGAGCGGCTCCGAAATCCGCGAACAGATTGGGACCTCGATTCCCCGGGGATGGATGGACCTCCAGAGACGCGTCCTGGAGTTCCTTGCCGCCAGGAGGAAGCTGCTCGCTCACGCCGTGCTGCGCTCGATCGAACGTCGTCCGAACACCCTGCGTCAGCGCGAACGCTTTCGCGAGATTCATGAAGCTGTAGTAGAGCGGCAGTGGCTTCGCGGCCCACTCTCGGACGCCTACGGCACTCCGGTAGAAGAACTCTGCCTGCTCGAGGGACGACAACGCCTCGTCACGCGCCACGGGCGGACATCGATCTCGAGTACTGATGTGGATTAGCGCCCACGGGTTGCTGGCGTAGACGTGCGAGTGCAACCCGTACCGTCGATTGGTGCGGTAGGTCGGCCAGTACGAGAACGCTATCGGGCGACTCTTGATCGTGACTGGCGATCCAGCGCGTGGTTTCGCAAGTTTGGGCATCGGAAAAGGGCTCCAATGTGACAGTCCTGAGACATGCAAACGCCTGACGCTACCTTCGATCTGCGCCCTCGTCATCGAACCGCTCCAGCCAAGTCCGCCCGGCGGCTACACGCAGGCCATCAGCACGGAGAGCAAGTTCGTCATGCTGCGGCGCTACATCCGCGGCCACGGCTCTCGCTTCGGCCCACTGCCCCGCCCGCAGTAGACGAAGCACGGTCGCGTCGATTGACACCCTGACGTCCAGTCGCTCGTCGATCACCGTTACCAGACCCTCGCCCACCGCTCGTGTCGGCACGATCTCACTGAAAAGCGCCAGGATCGGTTCGTAGTAGAACCGCCAGCTGTCGGCCGATACGTCGACGACGACTGGGTGTCTGATTCGCATAGGATCTGGTGTTGGGTCCCGCCAGAAGAACTGCAGGACGTCCTTCCTGAAGAACGCGATGCAACCTGCGTTGACGGTTGGAGCCGATCCGCTGATGGCCGTGACCCGCTCTGCCTGCTCCTTCGCGCGCTGCTTCGCGGTCGCCGACGGCTGACTGATTCTGCCCTTGCATTCCAGCGCGATCCAGTTTCCCGCTCTGGTCTGTCCAACCAGGTCCGGACGAGAGCGCCCGGCGAGCTGCGCATTGAGTTGAGGGCGAAACACGTCTAAATGCAGCAGCCATGGCGCGTCGAGGCACTTGTCGGCAAACAGCTTCGCCACCGCAAGGCCGAGGAAGTAGTTGACGGCGCCCTTCTCTGACGGGTCGAGCGTTCGCGCGGCCTGCGTCCTTCGGAGTCGTCGGCCTGCGGGTCCGGCCTGTTCGAGGGACATTCGCACCAATGACAGGCGGAACAGCGCCTCGTACCAAGAGGCGGTGCCGTGCCGGAACACGTACTGCCGATTGGGCCGACCGACTGTCATTGCAGCCCACAGCAGATCGTCCCACGTAAGGCTTAAGGTTCCTGTCCCGCTGGCCACGCCGGTCCCCGTCGAGAAGTCTTCGGATTCGTAGTCGATTTGCAGCATGTTGGCTGACGGCTCCAGCAGGAGGCTCTCGGAAACCCAGAAAGAACGCGAACGCGCGGATTCTAGCCGAACTGTTGACCTTCGTTCCCGTTTCGGATACGTTTGCACCCGACTTGAGAACAGCCGTCACGGTCCCATCGCGCGACCCGGCCGCCGTGCTCTTCGGCAGCACGCGGCGGCGTGTCCTCGGTTGGCTCCTCGGCCATGCGGACGACGCGTTCTACCTGCGTGAGCTGGCGCGCCACACGGGCACGGCCGTCGGCGCTGCGCAGCGGGAGTTGGAGCAGCTGACTGCAGCCGGGCTCGTCGTGCGAGAGGTGCGAGGGAATCAGGTGTACTTCCAGGCCAATCGGGAAGCTCCGATCTTTCCGGAGCTGCAGGGGCTGTTTGCCAAGACCGGCGCGGCCGACGAGGGGCGTTGAAGCATGAGCCCCGACCTCCGCCAGCACCTCTGGAACTGCGCCGAAATCCTCCGCGGCAGCGCCGTCGACCGCACGGACTGGAAGGCGTACATCCTGCCCCTCCTGTTCTTCAAGCGCATCTCCGATGTCTGGGACGAGGAAACGACTGACGCGGCGGCCCTCTTCGGCGACGCGGACCCCGTGGATTTTCCTGAGGTGCATCGCTTCACCGTCCCGGCGGGTTGCCACTGGCGCGACGTGCGAGAGACAGCGGCCAACGTCGGCGCGGCGCTGTCGCGCGCCATGCGCGAGATCGAACGCGCGAATCCCGACGCGCTCTACCGCGTGTTCGGCGCCGCCGACTGGGGCAACCGGGAAATCCTCACCGACGAGATCCTGAAGGACCTGCTCGAGGGTCTGTCGGAAGTCTCGCTCGGCAACAAGGCCGTCACCACTGACGCACTCGGTGATGCGTACGAATACCTGATCGGCAAGTTCGCCGACGTAACCAAGCGCAAGAAGGCCGGCGAGTTCTACACGCCGCGCTCCGTCGTCCGCATGATGGTGGAGCTGCTCGACCCGAAGGCGGGCGAAAGCATCTATGACCCTGCGTGCGGTACGGGCGGCATGCTGCTCGGCGCCATCGAGCACGTGCAGCGCGGTGGCGGCGACGCGCGCACGTTCTTCGGAAAGATCTACGGCCAGGAGAAGAACCTGACCACCGCGTCCATCGCGCGCATGAACCTCGTGCTGCACGGCATCGAGGACTTCCAGGTGGTGCGCGAGGACACGCTGCGCAGCCCGGCGTTCACGGATTCGAGCACCGGCGGCCTTGCCACGTTCGACTGCGTCATCGCGAATCCGCCGTTCTCGCTCAAGGAGTGGGGGCGCGATCTGTGGGAGGCGGATCCCTGGGGCCGCGCCGCGTTCGGCCTGCCACCCGAGAGCTACGGCGACTTCGCGTGGGTGCAGCACATGGTGGCGTCGATGGCCGCACGCACGGGACGCATGGCGGTGGTGCTGCCGCAGGGCGCGCTGTTCCGGAAGGACGCAGAGGGCCGCATCCGGAAGGCGCTGCTCGAACGGGATCTCATCGAGGCCGTCATCGGCCTCGCTCCGAACGTCTTCTACGGCACGGGCCTCGCTCCGGCGGTGGTCGTGCTGCGCCGCACCAAGCCGGCCGCGCGCAAGCGCAAGGTGCTTGTTGCCGATGCGTCGAGCCTGTTCCGCAAGGGCCGGGCGCAGAACTTCCTCGACCCGGAGCACGCCACCGAGATCGTTGGCTGGTCTCGTGCGTTCCGGGACGTGCCGGACCGCGTGAAGATCGTGACCCTCGATGACATCGAGGCCGAGGACTGGACGCTGAACATCTCGCGCTACGTGATGCCGCCGGTGGGGGAGGACACTCCGTCGTTGCCCGACGCCGTCGCGGCGTTCAAGCAGGCCGTCGCGGAGGCACGAGCGGCCGAAGATCGGCTGCGCGAGGTGCTCATCGAGGGAGGCTGGCTGTCGTGAGCCGCACCACGGAGCATCTCAGCCAGCAGGAGCTGGAATCGTACCTCTGGGGCGCCGCCAACCTGTTGCGCGGCCTCATCGACGCCGGCGACTACAAGCAGTACGTCTTCCCGCTGCTGTTCTTCAAGCGCCTGTCGGACGTGTGGGACGAGGAGTACGCGGCGGCGCTCGCCGACACGGGCGACGAGGGCTACGCACGCGCCACGGCAGACGACCGCTTCCGCATTCCAGCGGGCGCGCACTGGGCCGACGTGCGGAGCGCCTCACGCGACGTCGGCCGCGCGCTCGTCACGGCCTTCCGCGCCATCGAAGCGGCCAACCCGACGCGCCTCGCCGGCATCTTCGGCACCGCGTCGTGGACCGACAAGGCGCAGATGCCAGACTCGACGCTCAAGAACCTCATCGAGCACTTCTCGCAGCATTCGCTCGGGTTGAGGGCCGTGCCCGAGGATGAACTGGGCAACGCCTACGAGTATCTGATCAAGCAGTTCGCCGACGACAGCGGCCACACGGCGCAGGAGTTCTACACGAACCGCACGGTGGTGCACCTGATGACACAGATGCTCGAGCCACAGCCCGGCGAGCGCATCTACGACCCAACGGTGGGCACCGGCGGCATGCTGATCTCGTCGCTCGCCGAGGTGAAGCGCCGCGGCGGCGACACGCGCACGCTGGGCCTCTTCGGCCAGGAGCTGATTCACGTCACCGCGTCCATCGCGCGCATGAACCTCGTGCTCCACGGGGTGGAAGACTTCGAGATCGCCACGGGCAACACGCTGAGCAACCCGGTGTTCACCGACCGCGACCGGCTGCGCACGTTCGACGTCGTCCTCGCCAACCCGCCGTACTCGATCAAGAAGTGGAACCGCGAGGCCTGGCAGGTGGACTCCTGGGGCCGCAACTTCCTCGGCACGCCGCCGCAGGGCCGCGCCGACTACGCGTTCTTCCAGCACATCCTGAAGAGCCTCGCCCCGAAGACCGGGCGCTGCGCGATTCTTTTTCCGCACGGCGTCCTGTTCCGGAACGAGGAAGCGGAGATGCGGAAGAAGCTGGTCGAAGCGGACCTCGTCGAGTGCGTCCTCGGGCTCGGTCCGAATCTCTTCTACAACTCCCCCATGGAAGCCTGCATCGTCATCTGCCGGACAATGAAGGCGAAGAAGCGGAAAAGGAAGATCCTCTTCATCGACGCCGTCCATGACGTGGCGCGTGAACGGGCGCAGAGCTTCCTGAAGCCCGAACACCAGCAGCGCATCCTCGCCGCGTATCGCGCGTTTGCCGACGAACCGGGTTTCGCGGCGGTCGCGACGGTGGACGACGTGCTCGCGAACGGCGCAACGCTCGCGATACCGCGCTATGTCAACCCCGGGCGCCCAGAGGCGTCACATGAGAAGGGCGATTTGGCGAGCGCGTGGGCGGCCTTCGAGGAAAGCGGACGCGAGTTCTGGCTGCAGGTGGACGAGCTGATCGAGGCGCTCGACGCGGCTGTGGGTGAAGAGGTGGTCGATGTCGGCTAAGGCCGGTTGGACCCGCGTGGCCTTCGGCGACGTCGTGAGGAAGGTCAGCGACCGCGTCGATCCAGAGGACTCCGGTCTCGAACGGTACGTTGCCGGCGAGCACATGGACACCGACGACCTCCGGATCCGGCGCTGGGGCACGATCGGGGACGGCTACCTCGGGCCAGCGTTTCACATGCGGTTCAAGCCAGGCCACGTGCTTTACGGCTCGCGCCGGACCTATCTGCGCAAGGTCGCAGTCGCGGACTTCGAGGGAATCACGGCCAACACCACGTTCGTCCTCGAATCCAAAGACCCGCGCGCGCTCCTACCGGAACTGCTACCGTTCGTTATGCAGACGGAAGCGTTCCACGAGCACGCGATCAAGCAGTCGAAGGGCTCGGTCAATCCGTACATCAACTTCTCCGACCTGACGTGGTTCGAGTTCCCGCTGCCGCCCATCGACGAGCAGCGGCGAATCGCCTCCGCACTGAGTGCCATCGAGTCCACCGACGAAGCGTATCGGCATCTTGCCAGTACTGGCGAAAGGGCCATGGAAGCCTTGATCGCGCAGGAACTGTCAGCATGGCAGTCCATGGCGCGCTCGACGCAGCTTCAAGAACACGCCCAGGTCCAATATGGCCTGACTCTCGGCCCCTCCCGAAGAGGGGCCGCCGAAACCATTCCCTACCTGCGCGTCGCGAATGTGCTCCGTGGCCGGATTGATCTCTCTGAGGTCAAGTGCGCGGGGAGACTGCCAGGAGATGACAGCTATCGACTTCACCCAGGCGATCTGCTGGTAGTCGAAGGACACGCTAACGTCGATGAGATCGGTCGAGCCGCCGTGTGGAGGTCTAACGATGGGGACGTGTTCCATCAGAATCACCTCATCCGAATCCGGTGCTCCGATACGCTCGATTCGGAATACCTAGCCCTCGCCATCAACTCAGGACCGGGACGAGGCTATTTCCGCGCTCAGGCAAAGAACACCAGTGGCCTCAACACGATCAACTCGACGGTCGTGAAGCAGTTCCCGCTGTCAGTTCCGCCGATTGCGATGCAAAGGGCAATTGTTGACACAGCGATGTTGGTGGGCAGCGGAGTCGACGAGGCAAGAGGCCGACGCGCGGGCGTTCATACTCTCAAGCGCTCACTGCTGGAGCAGGTTGGTAGGGCATGACTGCCTTCAATGAATCCAACACCGTCGAAGCGTTCATCCGCGATCGCCTGTGCGGCGGCGTCACGCACCATACGGCGGTCGGCACCGGCCTCGCGCGTCATCGCGGCGCGCTGTCCGGTCTGGGCTGGCATTTGCTCGCATCGCAGAACTTGGGCCGGCTGCCGCAGGAGGTGCTGGTCGAGAGCCAGGTCCGGGACGCACTGATTCGGCTCAACCCCGAGATCGCGGCGCAACCCGACCGAGCGGACGATGTGCTGTATCGACTGCGGGCGATCCTGATGGGTGTCCGCGGCGACGGGCTCGTGAAGGCCAACGAGGAGTTCACAGCCTGGCTCGCCGGCGAGCGCTCGATGCCGTTTGGCAAGGACGGCGAGCACGTCACCATTCGCCTCATCGACCTCGACGACCTCGAACAGAACCAGTACGTCGTCACCACGCAGTACACCGTCCGCGCCGGCGCCACCGAGAAGCGGGCGGATCTCGTGCTGATCGTCAACGGCGTGCCGCTCGTCGTCATCGAGGCCAAGACGCCCGTGCGCGCGAGCCAGAGCTGGTTCGACGCCGCCACGCAGATCCACGACGACTACGAACGGAACGTGCCGGAGCTGTTCGTGCCCAACGTGGTGTCCATCGCCACCGAGGGCAAGGAGTTCCGCTACGGCTCCATCGGCCTGCCGCTGGACCTATGGGGCCCCTGGCGCATCGATGCCGACCACGACACGCCCGCGCTCACGCGCATCCGTGACGCCGTCGATTCGATGCTGCGTCCGCACGTCGTCCTGGACCTGCTGGCAAACTTCACGGCCTACGCCACGGACAAGAAGAAGCGGCGCATCAAGATCGTCGCGCGCCATCAGCAGTACGAGGCCACGAACCAGATCGTCGAGCGTGTGGTGGCCGGGCACCCGAAGAAGGGCCTCATCTGGCACTTCCAGGGCTCGGGCAAGTCGTTGCTGATGCTCTTCGCCGCACGGAAGCTCCGGCTCCACTCGGCGCTCAAGAACCCCACCGTCATCATCGTGGTTGATCGCATCGACCTCGACACGCAGATCTCCAGCACGTTTCACGCGGCCGACACGCCGAACCTCGTGAAAGGCGACAGCCGTGCCGAGCTGCAGCGGCTGCTCACGCAGGACAGCCGGAAGATCATCATCGCGACGATCTTCAAGTTCGCCGAGGCGGGTGGCGTACTGAACGAGCGCAGCAACATCATCGTGATGGTGGACGAGGCGCATCGTACGCAGGAAGGCGACCTCGGGCGCAAGATGCGCGAGGCACTGCCGAACGCGTTCCTGTTCGGCCTCACGGGCACGCCAATCAATCGTGCCGACCGCAACACGTTCTATGCATTCGGCGCGGAGGAAGACGCTGCCGGCTACATGAACCGGTACGGGTTCGAGGAGTCGATCCGAGACGGCGCCACCAAGCCGCTGCACTTCGAGCCACGCCTGCTGGAACTGCACATCGACAAGCCCGCCATCGACGAGGCATTCAAGGAGCTGACTGGCAGCCTGAGCGACCTCGATCGCGACCAGTTGGCGAAGGCCGCCGCGCGGATGGCCGTGCTCGTGAAGGCGCCCGAGCGGGTACAGCGCATCTGCGCCGACATCGCGAAGCACTTTCAGGAGAAGGTGGCACCGAACGGCTTTGGCGCGCAGGTGGTGACCTTCGACCGCGAGAGCTGCGTCGCCTACAAGAAGGCGCTCGACGAGTTCCTTCCGCCCGAGATCTCCGACATCGTCATGACCGTGAACAGCGGGGAGGACGATTACTCCCCCTGGCGCCGGGACCGGGACGCTGAGGAGAAGCTGCTCGACCGCTTTCGCGACCCGGCCGATCCGCTCAAGGTTCTCATCGTCACCTCGAAGCTCCTCACTGGCTTTGACGCCCCGATCCTCCAGACGATGTACCTGGACAAGCCGCTGCGCGACCACACGCTGCTCCAGGCCATCTGCCGCACGAACCGGCCCTACGGCGAGAGCAAGACGCACGGCCTCATCGTCGACTACCTCGGCGTGTTCGACGATGTAGCGCAGGCGATTCAGTTCGACGAGGAAGGCATCACACGAGTCATCAAGAACATCAGCGAGCTGATGAGCCGGCTGCCCGAGGCCGTCCAGAGATGCTTGGGCTACTTCGCTGGCGTGGACCGGACGGTGACAGGCTACGAGGGTCTCATCTCCGCGCAGGCGTGCCTGCCAGACAACGACGTCCGCGACCAGTTCGCGGCCGACTACAGCTACCTCGCTCGCCTGTGGGAGGCCATCTCACCGGACCCTGTGCTGACGGCACAGGAAGCGGACTATCGGTGGCTCACACAGGTGTACGAGTCGGTCAAGCCGTCCACTGGCACCGGCCGCCTGCTTTGGCACGCGCTGGGACCCAAGACCATCGAATTGATCCACGAGCACGTCCACGTGGATGCCGTGCGCGACGACCTCGAGACGCTGGTGCTCGATGCGGACCTGCTCGAGGCTGTGCTGGGCGGACCGGACCCAGGCAAGAAGGGCAAGGAGATCGAGATCAAGATCTCGCGCTGGCTGCGCAAGCGAGGGAATGACCCGCACTTCAAGGAACTGGGCGAGCGCCTCGAAGCGCTCAAGGCACGCCACGAGCAGGGACTCCTGACGAGCGTCGAATTCCTCAAAGAGTTGCTGAAGCTCGCGCGCGATGTGGTCTCAACAGAACGCAGCGCGCCGCCACTCGATCGGGAGGCCGAGGGCAAGGCCGCACTGACCGAGCTCTTCGAGGAGGCCAAGCACAAGGACACGCCCATCATCGTCGAGCGCGTCGTCAGCGACATCGACGAGATCGTGCGGGTCGTTCGTTTCCCCGGATGGCAGGCCACGCACGCCGGCGAACGCGAGGTGAAGCTGGCGCTGAGGAAGACGCTGTTCAAGTACCGGCTGCACCAAGATCAGGACTTGTTCGACCGGGCGTACCGGTACATCAGGGAGTACTACTGATGTCCGGGACGCTCGAGTTGACGCCCGAACGGGCCCGCATCTTCCGAATCACGCACATCGACAACGTGCCGTGGATTCTGGCTAATGGCCTGCACTGCGGTAGCTCGGATGTCTGCGACCCAGGATTCATTCAGATCGGTAACCCGGAGCTCATCACGAAGAGGACGACGAAGGCAGTTCCGATTCCGCCTGGAGGTACCCTTCACGACTACGTCCCGTTCTACTTCACGCCGTTTTCGCCGATGCTGTACAACATCAAGACCGGCTGGAACGGCATCACTGCTCGGCCGATGCGGGAGATCGTGATCCTCGTGTCGTCGCTCCGGGCGCTGACGGACAACGACGTGAGCTTCGTCTTCACCGACAGGCATGCGTATCTCGCAGCTGCGCAGTTCTCGTCCAGCCCTTCAGAACTCGCCGATCGAATCGATTGGGCGATTTTGCAGCAGCGCGATTTCGCCCGTGATCCCAACGATCCTGGCAAGTTCGAGCGGTACCAAGCCGAAGCGCTGGCGCACGGCCACGTGCCCCTGGCCGCAGTGACCGGAGTCGTGTGCCACGGTCCGGCGGAAGCCACGCATCTTCTTGGCCTGGTGCGGGATAATGGTGCTAGTCTCTCGGTCGTCTCCCGGCCGGGGTGGTTCTTCTGATGCTGCGCTACGCGAAAGGCAACCTGCTCGCGGCTCCCGCCGATGCACTCGTCAACACAGTGAACGAGGTCGGCGTGATGGGCAAAGGCATCGCCCTGATGTTCAAGGAGGGCTACCCAGAGGCGTCTGCCGAGTACGAGCGTGAGGCCAAGGCCGGGCGCATCAAGGTCGGAAG
Organism: Acidobacteriota bacterium; assembly: GCA_020845575.1. Taxonomy (NCBI): domain Bacteria; kingdom Pseudomonadati; phylum Acidobacteriota; species Acidobacteriota bacterium. The sequence goes on from JADLFL010000035.1 coordinate 112,228, forward strand.
CGTGCTGGCGGTACCCAACCAGCGCCTGGTCGGCCCGCGGTGGATTGTCCACTTCCCGACCAAGAAGCACTGGCGGCACCCGTCGAAGCTGGAATGGGTCCGGACGGGCCTGCGCGACCTCGTTCGTGTCATTCACGAGAAGGACATCAAGTCTATCGCCCTGCCTCCCCTCGGTTGCGGCAACGGTGGGCTCGACTGGGAGCTCGTGAAGCGCGAAATCGAGGCGGCCGCGGCTGAAGTCCCCGACGTGGACATCCTTGTGTTCGCGCCAACGAACGAGTACCAGAACACCGCCAAACGCGAAGGGGTGGAGGACCTCACACCGGCCCGGGCACTCATCGCGGAGCTGGTGCGAAGGTACGCCGTGCTCGGGTTGGAGTGCACGAATCTTGAAGTACAGAAGCTTGCGTGGTTCCTCGACCGCTGGATTAAGAGCTTGGGCATCGAGGATCCGCTGAAGCTCGATTTTCAGGCGAACAGGTACGGGCCATACGCCGATCGACTCAGGCACCTTCTGAACGGCCTCGACGGCAGCTACCTGCACTGCCAGAAACGCCTCAGTGACGCCGGCCCACTGGACCTGATCTGGTTCGAGGATGCCAAGCGGGAACGCTTGGAAGCGTTCTTGGCCACGCCGGAGGCCGCGCCCTTCTTGCCGGCTCTTGAGCAAACGTCGGCGCTGATCGACGGCTTCGAGTCGCCGCTCGGCATGGAGTTGCTCGCAACCGTAGATTGGCTCTTGCAGAATGGCGCGGAGCCGACGACGCCTTCGGTCCGTGAGAGCCTTGTCGAGTGGCCGGGCGGTCGCGCAGCCGGTCAGCGAAAGCGGAAGCTCTTCGACAACAGACTCGTCGGGCTGGCGATTGAGCGGTTGGCCTCGTCGCGACTCTAGCGGCCAGCATACGCTGTCACGTGGACCACTGCTCCAAGTCATCGACCAGCTCCGGTAGTTGACCGGGGCGGTACAGCCGAATCGCTGGAGGCGTGAGCTCCCTCGCGGCAGATGCACCGATCTCCTGCCACTGTCTGTCTACCGCGATGAACCCGCCGATCGCCATTGCGGGTATCAGGTGGGCGACGTCGAAGCCATCGTTGTCCAGCCACGTGCGGCCGGGCGCTCGACGAGTAGCTTCCCGCCAAACGGCGTTGTGAACACGCAACACGCGTCCACTCGTTGGCGGTAGGGCAGGGTAAAGCCGGTCGCACGCTGATCGATCTCGTCGCTGCTCAGCCGCATCCGCTTCGGCACGCGTCCTCGCTGCCACCTTCAGGCGCGCGAGATGCGGGTCTGGCGCATCCGTCGACTGAGGTTCCGTCCACGCCAAGGGCGGCCCAGGTCAAAGAACTCGTCGTCAGTGAGGTTGTGCGGGTCGATGTCCGCTCTCAGAAGCTCGCCACATCTCTCCATCACGAAGCCCTCCAAGGCCTCCATCGACAGGTACGCCCCCAGTTCGTCTCTGCTCTCCCGCCCAGCCACCACCGACACCACCGGGTTGATCGGCAGCCAGTTCGAGCCGAGAGCTGAGAAGAATGCGGCGGCGCGAGTCCTGGCGTCACCTCGGACGGTGTCCAACTCCGTGAACCACGCGGATGATGTGAGCAGCGAGCTGCCCTGCGCGCGGATGGCAGCGACCAGTCGCGCTCGGAGTTCAGCGTTTCGGTCGTTGGAGAGTTCACGCACGGCCCATATATCGAGGAACAGCGCCGGACCGAAGAGGGCTGCTTCGGCTTCCAATCCGCCGTCTTCCTTCCTGACCTTCTTGATGCTCATGCCGCCCACTCCGCTACGCGTAGAAGTCCGGCAGTTCTCCTCCGGGGAGCGCCGAAGCAGCAGCAGGATACCGGGGAACGCACTCGGCTCCGTCGAAGAATGCAACTCCAGCTGCGTGCATCCCGGCGAACGCTGGATCCGTAGCTACAGCCGGCGCGGGAAGCCACCCATTCCGGTTGGCTTCGTAGGCAAGAAGCCAATGTTCAGAGCCTAGAGCCTGCGGATCGGCCGCCAACGTGGACCACTTCGTCTTGTCGATGCCGCCAGGGCCGAACAAGCCTTGTGACTCCGCGTACATGGCCAGCAGCGCCACAACGTCGTCGTCCATGCCACTGACGGCGTTGAGGGCATCGGCGCTCAAGGAGAGCTTCCACGCGCAGACCGCCCAGAGGGCCCAAGCCACCTCGCTGCCTTGCCCACGGGGAGCGTGGCGCAGCACGATACTTTCGCAGACCTCTGCCAGTGGCACCTTGCTGACGGCATTCCCTGTCGCCACGGAGACCTGGTGGAGCGTGCCGAGAACCGTTGGAAGCGTCGAGGAATCTGCGGATGCGGCGCCAAGTAGACAATTCTGGAACGTCCGCCAAGCTCCCGCACTCACGTCGAGCGACCGGACTCGCGCGACTGCATACTTGAGAACGGAATCTTCTGGGTATGAGGCCGCTGCGTCGAAGGCAAGGCTGAACAATGCTACGAGATCGTTGCGCTGGGCGGTCGGATGGCCAGAGTCTCGAAGCCGGAAGCGCGACACGTCAGACGCCCAGCGACCATCCAGAGCTTGCGGCAGCTCCTGTATCCCGGTCTTCCTTGGGTTGAGCGCCAGCTCGTACTCGGAAAGGACGCCCTGGATATCCGCTAGCACCTGTTCGCCGTCGCGGAGCGTCGCGAAAGGAAGCTCGTAGTCGTCGACGTAGCGGAACCCGCGAATGAGCCCCTTGCATCGAGTCACCAGGAGGTCGTCGGCAGCCGCAAGTACCATTTCGGCGACCACCAGCGATGCATCTGGCCCGATCGGCACGCCGTGCGTCTGGCCGTCGTTCATGGCGCTCAGCGCTTTATCGATCTTGTTGCCGAGCAAGTGCGCGCCCTTGTTCTTCGTCGTCAGCGCGGTCTTTGCCTGCTGCTTGCCGTGCAAGGCCCAGGGAACCGCGTGGGTATAGAGCGACGGGTAGAACTGGCTGATGTCCGTCTTCAGCAGGTACCGGGCGGCTCGCCTCCGAAGGGCCCGCAGCCGCGGCAACTCGGCGTAACGATAGCGGGGAACGATCGCCCGAGGACTGGACTTCATCACGTAGGGTCGGCTTGCCGACAGGCGATGGGTCCATGTCAGAGCCCTGATGGCTGTCCAGTTCGACACGAGCAGGTCAGCAAGGCGGTAGTACGAGAGCGGATTCGGGATGCCAAGCGGGCGACGAAGGCCACCAGGACGAGCGAGGTTGTGCCTGACGCAGCGCGTCCAGCGGGCCTTGCCCCACTGGCCCGCGTGAGCTGGCGCATAGGCCGCGAAGTCCGCCGTCTTGAACGGTGGGGGCAACTCGCGCGGGAAGTAGCCCTTCTCGAGCAACTCGGCGAGCGTCGCTGGACGTGGCGGCATCGGTTCTCCATGTTTCGGCCAGGGTGAATGGACGCATCAGCTTAGCCTGTCACGGTGGTAAGGAATATCGCCGGCGCTGCGTTCAACTTCTCAGGAGACATCAGGTGCCTCCCGAGGAGCCGAGACGATGTACTCGCCCGCGAGAGACCGTGCTCAGGAACGCATCAATGCCCTGAAGATGGGGTTCCGCTTCACGGAGCGGCAGGCGCGGTTCCTCGTGACAGTGCTCCAACACTCCGGCGTGTTCATGGGCCGGCACTACGCCGCCTTCGCTGGCATCACCCACGGACAGAAGGTCCACGACTTTCTGGAACGGCTGCTGGCCGCTCGGTTCGCCACGGCGTTTCGCGTCGGCCGCACCGGGCGCACGCGCATCTTCCACGTCCACCACAAGCCGCTCTACGCGGCGGTTGGCGACCCGGAGAACCGCAATCGGAAGCCCGTCGCGCTCGGCCGCGCCATCGAGCGGATGATGCTGCTCGACGCCGTGCTGGCCGAGCGTGAGTTCCTCTGGCTCGGCACCGAGCGCGACAAGTACGCGCACTTCGTGATGCTGCTGCAGGGGAGGCTCCAGAACGACGAGCTTCCGCGGCTGGTGTTCTTCAAGGACGCGCTCGATCAGACGGTCCGCTACTTCCCCGACAAGCTGCCGATCGGCGTAGAGCCAGAGACCGAGCGCCACGTGTTCGTGTTCCTCGCCGCCGACGGCTCGCCGATGGACTTCCGGCAGTTCCTGTTACGGCACGCGGAGCTGCTCAGGGCGCTCCGAAGCTGGACGATCCGCGTCCTGTTGCCGCGCGAACGGGCGGCCCTGCGAGACATCTACGTGGCGGCCGTCTACGACCAGCTCGCGCGTCCGCTGCCGCTCTCGTACCGGGACGATCTGCGCGCGAGTTGCGAGCGTCGGCGCGACGGACGACCACCAGGCCGGATCGGCATGGACCCGCCCACGTCGAGCGTCCGCATGCCGAGCGGGCCAGCCCTAACCGCGCTCTACCGCCGCTGGCTCGAGGTCGGCAATACCGTCGTGACCGATGTGACGTCGTCGATTATTGGCGACGCGCTCCAGAGCGGCCGAGGCACCGTCGAGTGCGTGGTCCTCTCGCACGCCTATGCCCATCTCTCCTCCCTGGCTGGCACGTCGTGACGGTAGACCATGAGGGGGATGAACTCCTGGGGCAGCTTCATCCCCCCGACCAGTTCGCACACGGAGCCGCGAATACGGAGGATGAGCCGATCTCCGTCGTCCTCACGCTACAAGAAGGCCCGCAGCTGCTGCAGGTTGCAGCGAACAGGCTGGACGCAACGCGGCGGCGTTCTTTGCCGCAGCCCATGACCCGCGCGCAGAACCGAGATGAAGACAGGGCGTGAGCGACCCCCCGATTTCAGCCGCTGGCCCGAAAGAGCCGCGGCCCCGGAGGGTCGCTCACGCCCCGCGTGTCGGGGAGCTGAGTGTGCGCGGCGTCGGGCCGCTGGAAGCAGGAGCGACGAGCCCGCATCGCGGGCCATGTGCTGGTCGCGTTCAGCGTGCGGCCGCTGCCGCCGAAGGATATGCGCGTCGTCTGTAAGGTTTGGCCCGCCGCCTGCGTTCATCTGAGTAGAGCCCGCTGACCGCAAGCAGACCACACGCACGCTCCGACACATGATTCTCGGGGCGTGCTCGGCGCGGTCAAGGCTCCGCTCGCTTCGCTCGCCGCGTGCGCGTCCCGCGCACATCCGCCCGACCACGCGGCCTTGACCGCACCTCCGCGCGCCCTGGTCTGGCACTTGTCGGAGCGCGCGGATGACTGCGTCCGGGCCGAGGACGCTCCTGTAAGGACGGACATCGCGTCCGTTCGCCGGCACGCGCAACGCGTCCCGGTCGATGTCGGCTCATCGCCGGCATCAGCGCTGACACCACACTGCCGGACGCTCAGCGCGTCCACTCACCGCAGCGCAACTTCCAATCCACGTCAACTGGCTTGCCCGCACCGCAGCACGCGGTGTGGGTCGGAGGTTCGCCATGAACGTTCAGTCGACCACGCGTGCACGCGCGGCCAACGACAACGACTGGCCCGTGCTCCTCACCGTCGACGAGGCCGCCGCGCTACTCCGCACGACCCGACGCGCGATGTACGCGATGGTCGAACGGCGCCAGTTGCCCGGCGTCGTCCGCATCCGTCGTCGGGTGCTCTTCCGCACGGAGGCACTGCTAGACTGGGTGGACCAGAAGTCCGCGCCATTGCCGAAGGAGTGAACGGCGATGAGCGTGAACATCAGACGGCATCCCCGCGGCGGTTGGGACGTGGACATCAGCGTCCTGCTTCCGTCCGGGGATCGGCATCGTGAACGGCGCAAGCTGGGCGCGAGCTGCTCGAAGACAACGGCCAGGGAGTGGGCCGAGCGGCGGGAGCGAGAGCTCCTGCTGACGGGCCCGAAGACACGGAAGGAGGTGCCGACGCTGGAAGCGTTCGCGCCGCGGTTCATCGAAGGCTACGCGCGCGCAAACCAACAGAAGCCGAGCGGGATCGCAGCCAAGCAGTCGATTCTGCGGTTGCACCTGATCTCGACGCTCGGTGCCCGATCGCTCGACGCGATCAGCAACGAGCAGGTGCAGCGGTTGAAGTTGGGCCTGCACGACAAGTCGCCGAAGACGGTCAACAACGTGCTGAGCGTTCTCAGCGTGCTGTTGAAGCAGGCGGTGGAATGGGGCGTGCTGGAGAAGATGCCCTGCTCGATTCGCCTGATGCGGGTGACGCGCACGGACGCCGCGTTTCACGACTTCGAGGCGTACGAGCGGTTGCTGGACGCGGCGCAAACGATCGACCCGCGCAGCTACCTGATCGCGCTCCTCGGTGGCGAAGCGGGACTACGGGCGGGCGAGATCGTGGCCCTCGAATGGGCCGACGTCGATCTCGAGCGACGGCAGATTCGGGTGCGGCACTCGGATTGGTGCGGTGAACTGACGGCGCCGAAGAACGGGCGCATTCGGTTCGTTGGGATGACCGAACGGTTGGCAGCGGCGATTCGCCAGCAGCGGCATCTCCGAAGCCGTCGCGTCCTCTGCAAGGACGACGGCACACCGCTCACGCGGCAAGGCGCTTGGTCACGTATTCGCTATGCGGCCAAGCGGGCAAAGGTGCCGACCGGCGTTCACATCCTGCGTCACACGTTCTGCTCGCACCTGGCGATGCAGGGCGCGCCGATGCGAGGCGTGCAGGAGCTCGTCGGACACCAGAGCCTGGCGATGACGCAGCGGTACTCGCACCTGACGCCGGCGTCGCTCGACTCGACGATCAGACTGCTCGACAACCGGCCGATCCGTCGCGCGGTTGGAGACAATCTGGAGACGCCAGAGGGTCGAAACTCGTAGGTTGTTCGGGTAGAACGGGTTAAGTGGCTGGGAGGCAGGGATTCGAACCCCGATACTCGCGTCCAGAGCGCGATGTCCTACCGTTGAACGACCTCCCAGCAGAGGACGGCAGGTGCCGAAGAACCCCCAGTGTAGCAACCCGGCGCGGTTCAGGGCAACCCGCTGGCCGGGGCGTACTCCCCGGGGGTGAAATCGACTGCCCATTCCGAGGATCGCGTAGGCTGACGCAGGGGGTGGAAGTGTCCGAAGAGCCCATGCCGCGGGTGCGCTATCAGGTGGCCTCGAGCCTCGACGGCTTCATCGCGGCAGAGGACGGCAACTACGACTGGATCCCGATGGATCCGGCCATCGACTTCGGCGCCTTGTTCGCACAGTTCGACACGCTCGTCATGGGTCGCAAGACGTTCGAGACGATGCAGGCCTACGAGGGTGGCGGCAGCGATGCGGGCGTGTACGGCAAGGAGACCTACGTCTTCTCCACGACGCTCGACGCGAATGCGCACCCGAACATTCACATGGTGCGCGGCGACATCACCGGCGTCATCGCCACGCTGCGCGCGCAGCGCGGCCGCAAGGACATCTGGCTGTTCGGCGGCGGCAACCTGTTCCGCCAGTGCATCGATCTCGGCCTGGTGGACTCGGTCGAAGTCGCCGTCGTGCCGGTGCTGCTCGGCTCGGGCATTCCGCTGCTCCCCAAGGGGTCGCGCGTGACGTTGGCGCTGACCGGACAACGGACGTACGAGGGAAGCGGGACGGTGCTGCTCGAGTACGCGGTTAAACGGTAAGCGCTCACGAACGGCATCCGGCAGGCGCGTCATCGCTTCTTCGCGGCGCGCTTCAGGACCGCACGCGTGGCGACCGGCCCTCGCAGATCGCGGCTCGCATCCTTCCCCACCCATCTGGCACCCGCGTCATCCGGCGCCGCCAGCCTGGTGGCCACGGCCAGTGCGGCGCGATGCAGCGCGGGACGGCGACGACCTGCCGTGCGCAGCGCCCAGCTGACGCCCTTGCGCACGAGATCGCGCGCATCGTCTGCAGCGGCTTCGATGAGCGGCAGCCGATCGAGAAAGCAGGCGTCAGGCGCTGCCTTGTCGTGTACGGCAAGGCTGGCCATCAACGCGAACGCGGCGCGCCGCACGAACTCCTGCCTGGCCGACGCCCAGCGGTCGACGCAGCGCCACGCATGCGGCGTCCTGTCCAAGAGCGCGAAGCACCGCGTGTCGCACACGGCCCAGTTGTCGAAGTCGCGCACCCACCGATCCATCTGCGCCGCTGTCACCTTCGCCGGTTCGTCGACGTATGCCGCAAGCAGCTTGGCCTCGTGGATGCCCGAGCCCCAGAGTTCGGCAGCAAGCGCATGGTTGCAGCCAAGGCCTCCGGCCACCTTCTGGATGTTGGCCATCGAGACGCCGAGCGGACGCGACGCAGCGATGCCAAAGCGCTGGAGATTCGCCAGATCCTTCGGCGTGGCAGCCGCCGCGAGGCGCGCGAGGACGTCGGCAAGCACGGGAGCGGCCTGCATTGCTCCCTACCGCTCCGTCGCCTTCAGCAGCGCCGCGAGGTGCGCCTTCCAGAGCACGGCTTTGGTGTGGGTACCGTGGCCCACTGTCTCGTCGCTCAGGGGCAGGACTATTGCCGAGCCGCGCTTCACGCGTGGAATCGCGCGTTCGAGGATCCGGAGCTCGGGCGGGTTGATGATGTCGTCGGCTGAATTGATCGCGACCAGTGGCGCCACGATCTTCTCGAGTCCGGGCTCAGGGTCGTAGTCGCGCGAGGCTTCGATCGCGTAGAGGATATCGTTGGCATCGCCCGTCTTCACGTAAGCATCGACATACGTGTCCAGCACGCGATCCGCGTCGGCGAGCGTGGGGGCCGCGGCCTGACGGATGATCGGATTGCTCCCGGCCAGCCACAGCATCTGCGCCACGGTCCGAAGCCCCTGCGGCTGCGACGTGTAGTCGCCGCCCTGCCAGCTCGGGTCCGTGCGAATGGCATCGATGGCCACGCGACGCCACGCCCTGTTGCGTCCGGATATCTGATCGGGCAGGCTCGCGAGCGGCATCAGCGCGTCCATGGATTCGGGGTAGCGCTCGCCCCAGACCCACGTGTGCATGCCGCCCATCGACGTCCCCATGACGAGGCGCAACCGGCCCGCGCCGAGCCCCTCCGTCATCAGCCTGTAGTGCGCGCGCACCATGTCGCCATAGCCGTACCTCGGGAACGTCGCGCGCAGGCCGTCGCTCGGCTTGCTCGACTTACCATGTCCGATCGCATCAGGAAGCACGACGAAATGGCGCGCGGCGTCGAGCGGCTGCCCGGGCCCGAACAACTCGCCCGCGAAGTTCTCGCCGATGAACTGTGCGCCTGACCCACCCGTGCCATGCATCACGATGACGGCGTTGGCGACCTTGCCCGCGGCATCGCGCTGCGGCGTACCCACGGTACGGTAGTGCAGACGCAACTGGGGCAGCACCTCTCCCGAATCGAAACGGAAGTCGCTGATGACGAAATCGGCTTCGACGATTGTCGGTGTCTGCGCCGCTGCCACACGGGCCGTCAGCGACAGGACGAGCAGGAGGCGGACAAGCATGGCGCATCGTGCCACAACCGCGACAGGCGTGCTGGTAGGCGTTGCCGGACGATGCCGAACAAGACGCGACAAGACCGCTGCGGTAACGGGCCACCGGCAACAGGCGACGGCTCAGCCTCATGGACACCGACGCCCACGACGCCGGCCCGCACGAATCCGGCCCCTGCACCTGCGCAAGCCGTGGCTGTCGCCGCAGGCCACGAGCCGTAAGCCATGCCCCGCGCGCGTCAGAAGAACACGCGCGTGCCGAAGTCGAAGCGGCGGGCAGGGGCGGCCGCCGTGGGGCGCATGAAGTACGGCGACGTCATCACGCCGGAGAAGCGCGTGAAGTTCGTTTCGTTGAGGATGTTCCACGCCTGCGCGTAGAACTCGACGCCGCGCGGGGTCTTCGATCCGGCACCGCCGCCGTCTGTCGACGTCACGCCGCCGAAGTCGGGGCGCCAGCCGAGACGCAGGTTCAGCGTCCGCTGCCACGTGCCCCGCTCGGTGTTGCGGCCCGTGCCTGCGGGCCTGTCGGCGAAGACCGAATCGCCGTTGTCGTCCAGACCCGTTCTGATCGTGTAAGGCGTGCCCGACGCGATGTCGCCCCACGCGTTGGCACGCACGCCGCCTGGCAACTCCATCCTGACGAAGCCGAACACGCGATGGCGCACGTCCCACGACGCGGGTCCCCACTCCGCGTCGAGGTCACGACTGTCTGCGGGCAGCGATGTCGGGCCGTCCGAGTCGTTCCACGACTGCCCGTACTGATAGCGCACGAGACCAGACGCCTTGCCGTCTTCCCGCGACACGCGCACGCTCGAATCGAAACCCGCCGATCGCCCGCGCCCCGTCGACTCGATCTCCGTGATGCGCTCGAAATCAGCGTCAGGGAACACGCCGTCGACGGGCGCATTCGCGTTCAGGCCGCGCAGGCGGTCCTGGATCGACTGTCCATAGGCGTTGAGCTGCACGCGCAGGTGCTGCGAGAAGCGGTGCTCCAGGCCGACCGACGCACGCGCGGTGGACACCATCTCGAGCCCGGTCGACGACTCGCGGACGATACTGGGGGCGGGCATGGACGTGAGGCCGTCGCCGCCGAGCGGATCGGGATAGCCGGGATCGCTGACGATCACGTCGCGCAGGTGCGTGCCATCGAGCTGCAGCGTCTGCTCGTACACCCACTGCGGGTACCACTCGTTGAAGAACCCGACACCAGCGGTCAGCGTCGTCTTCGGGCGTTCCTTCGGCGTCCACGACAGGCTCGCGCGCGGCGCGATGTTGTTCCAGTCGTCCATCAACGACTGGATGTCGTGCCGTACGCCGAAGCCGAAGCGCAGGCCGTCGCGCATCTCGACCTCGTCGTACGCGAACCAGCTGAACTCCTGGCGCGAGTACGTCACCAGCGGGTCACCCACGCGCTGCGTGAACTGGCGCGGCCGGCCCGCCTCGTAGTCCTCGAGGGTCGCGAACGTGAACGTGCCGGCGTAGTTGTCGATCCTGTCCGTGCGCGTCCATCCCAGCTCGGTCTCGAAGCCGAAGCGCACCTTGTGACGGCTGTTGCTGATCAGGTCCACCGTCTGCGCGATCTCGATCTCCTGATCCCGTCGTCCGCCCGCTCGCTGTGCGCCGCCGGCGCGGAACGCGTTCGGCACGTTGATGCCGATGGCATCGCTCATCGACTCGGTGCCGCTGCGCACGTCCACGTATTCGAGATGGATGTCGTTCAGGAAGTGACGGCCGATGGTGCCGATCGCGGAGATCCGCGCGATGTCTCCTGCCGATCGATCGTCGAACGCTCGCTCGGGCAGCTCGAACTCGCCGACGCCCATGTTGCTGCCGCGCGAATCCCATCGCTGATACTCACCGCGCAGCGTCTGCGTGGAGGACATCGCATGCTCCACGCGCACTTCGCCGTCGAAGCGGCGGCGTTCCGCGTTCACGAGTGAGGGGAACGGCGTCGGGGCACCCGTGGCAACGAGCGGCTGCGCGTCGTACGAGTCACGAATCGAGAGACGCCCGGAGATCGACGACTGTCCCTTCACGATCGGTCCCCTGAAGCTCCACGACAGGCGACGCGTCTGACCATCCGGTTGCGCCTGCGAGAACGCCGGCCGCGCGTCGATCGATTGATCGCGGAAGCCCACCGACACGTCGTGCGCCCACGACGTGCCGCCCGGGCGCGTGATGATCTCCACACGAACTCGCCCAGCGCCCATGCTGTCCGTGCTGAACGGATCGCGGCGGATACGCACCACCTGGATCTGGTCCTTCGGCGGCAGCGCTCCGCCTTCGAACCCGTTCACACGAATCTCCGCGCCGATACCCGCGAGCGCCTCGATCGCGATGGCGAGCTCTTCCGGGTCGTCTGGCAACTGCTCGATCTCGCGCGGGCTCAGCGTCTCGACCTGCCCGTCCGCTGTCGGCGGCACGAACGTCTGGGCATCCGCGCGCACGGCCACCTGCTCCGCGTAGCCCGCGATCGTGAGTGTGGCGACGGCCTCCGCCGCTTCCGCGGGGCGCACGACGGCGTCGATCGTCGCGGGCTCGAAGCCGGGCATCTCCACGATCAGCCGGTAGTCGCCCGCGGGCACGTCGAGCATCGCCTCGCCTGAATCGTCGGTGACGAGCATGCGCGGGACGCCTGCCGCGTCAGGTCCCGGTCCGGAGAACACGACCGTCGCGCCCGGCAGGCGTCCGCCCTGCGTGTCCTTCGCGACCACGATCAGGTGCCCGGGCGCCTCGCGCGTCTCGTGTTCCGCCAACGGAGTCTGCGGCGACTGCGCGGCGGCGCGGTCGGCCGCAAGGCACGCGACGAGCGCGACCGCCATGACTGGCGCGATGAATCCGATCGAGGCGAGGCGATCCATCGGCCCAGCATATCGACGACGACGCGGGATCGGTACCCCAAGAAACGTGAATGTCTTGATACGTGGAGTGGGAGGCGACGCGCGCCAGGGTTGAAACCCCTGGCCTCCATCAGGAGCGCTCGTCGGATTGGAGCGCGTGCGTCAGCGGCTGGCTTCGAGGGCGCGCCACATGTACCAGCTCCCGATGCTGCGGTACGGCCGCCACTTCTCGGCGTGCGCCTCGATCGCCGCGGGCGCAGCCTTCTCACCGCCGTTGTAGACGCGCGCGAAGCCCGTCACCACGCCGAGGTCGCCGAGGGGCAACACGTCGTGGCGCTGCAAGTGGAACATCAGGTGCATCTCCGCGGTCCAGCGGCCGATGCCCTTCACCTGCGTCAACGCCGCAATCACCTCATCGTCGGACAGGCGATACAGCCGGCGCGTGTCGAGCGCGCCGGTCGAAACGCGCTCGCAGAGGTCGAGGATGTAGCGCAGCTTCTGGCCGCTCAACCCGCCCGCGCGCAGCGTGGTTTCCGGTGTGGCGAGCCACGTGGCAGGAGGCGGACAGTGGCGCACACCCATCGACGCCATCACGCGCGCATGGATGGTCGTTGCGGCCGCGGTCGCGAGCTGCTGGAAGACGATCGCGCGCACGAGCGACGAGAAGGCATCGCGGCGAGGACGCGCGCCGAGCGTACATGGGCCGTGCGCCTTCATGAGGCGCGCCAGTTCGGGATCGCGACGCGCGAGGACGCGCGAGGCAACCAGGCAGGACTCGGGCGTGAAGCGTTCGGGGACCATGCGCGCTACGGGATGTCGGCGAACGACTCGTGCTCCTGCGGGCGGTCTCCGTCGGAGCGGTCGAGCACCTTGCGACAGTGCGCGAGCTCGTCGGCCACGCGCTGATCGGACCATCCGAGCTCTTCACGCATCGCGGCGGCGATGCGACCAAGTGCGGGACGTCCCCGATGCGGCGTGAACGCAAGGCGCGATCGCCGGCACACGAAGTCGGCCACGCGTTCACACGCTTCGTGCCGCGTCGCATGGACGACCTGCGCCACGACGTCGGGCTCGCCCTCCATCAGCGTCTGCCCGAGCTCAGGCCGCTCTTCCACGAGACGCAACACTTCGACGCGCCGCGTGCCGTACAGACGGGCGAGGTGCGCGCGCTGCGCGTCGGACAGCACCTCGGGTATCGGACCTGCGTCGCGCGCTCCGGGAAGGAGCGCGGTGGCCGTCGTGCAGCGGGCGGAACTCTCGAGCAGGCGGCACACGCGCTGCGTGGCTTCCTCGGCGATGGCGCGATAGCCCGTCAGCTTGCCGCCGATGATCGATACGAGCCCCACGGGGTCCTGTTCGGCAACGATCTGGTGCGAGCGCGTGACGGCCGACGCGTCGCCTTCCCGACGCACCAGCGCGCGCACGCCGGCGTTGGTGAAGAGCACGTCCCCGAGCGCGCCGACGTACGGCTTCACCGATCGACGCAGGTAGTCGATCTCCTCCGGCGTGGCGGCGACATCGGCGGGATCGTCCTCGTAGTCGAGGTCCGTCGTGCCCACCCACGCGTAGTCGAGCCACGGGATCACGAACATCAGACGCCCGTCGACGGCCGAGGGCAACGCGATGGCGTGCTTCGGCGGACGCTCGCACGCGAGATGGATGCCGCGCGTGGTGCGCACGCGCGGACGTGGACTCTGCTGGAGCACGCCGGCAGCGCGATCGAACCACGGGCCCGAGGCGTTGACGACGACGGCGCCGGAGACTTCGACTTCGCGCTGCGCGATGAGGTCCTGCACGCGCAGGCCGCGGACGCGTCCATCTGTCACCACGGCCGACACGACGCGGGAGTGGTTGCAGGCGGCAGCGCCGGCCTGCATCGCGTCCACCACGTTCTCCATGCAGAGGCGCTCGGGCAGCGCGACCTGTGCGTCCGAGTAGGCGGCGGCACCCTGCAGGCCCTCCTCGACCAGACGCGGCTCGGCCGCCAGCGCCGCGGCCGCAGACAGCATCCTGTGCCCCTCGAGGCTGCGGTCGTAGCTCAACGCGTCGTAGAGCCACATGCCGATGCGCATCTTCAGCCGCGTGAACGCCGACGTTCCGTAGAACGGGAGAAGGAAGCGCAGCGGCTTGACGAGGTGCGGTGCGATGCGCAGCAGGATCTCGCGTTCGCGCAGGTCCAGGCGGACGAGCGCGAAGTCCAGCATCTCGAGGTAGCGGAGGCCACCGTGAATCAGGCGCGTCGATCCGGACGAGGTGCCGCTGCCGAAGTCGCTCTGCTCGAACAGCGCCACGCGGAGGCCGCGGCGAGCCGCGTCGCGCGCCACGCCACAACCGATGATGCCGCCTCCGACCACGAGGAGATCGAATGTCTGGCGATGCAGGTCGGCGGCGCGCATGCTCCAGTGTCCCCGATCAGGCGGCCTGCGCGCGACTGGCGCCGGCACGAATGCGCGCGACGCTGTCGTCGCGACCGACGAGTTCGATCGTCTCGAACAGGCCGGGGCTCACCGTGCGGCCGGTGAGCGACACGCGCACGGCCTGCATGAACGGACCCGGCTTGACGCCACGCGATTCAGCGGTGCCGCGCACGGCCTGCTCGATCGACGCCACGTCGAACACGGCCGGCGCGTCGAGGGCGTTGGCCAGCGCGTAGAGGTGCGGAGCCATCTCCGGCGTGAGGTGTTTCGCGACGGCCGCGGGATCGAACAAGACCGGCCCGACGAGGGGTGCGAGCGCCGTCGGGATGTCGCCGAGGCGCTTCGTACGCGGACGCAACAGCGCCAGCGCGCGAATCAGCCACGCGCGCTCCCCAGCGTCGAATGCGGCGCGCCAGAGGCCTGCCGTCTCGAGCCATGGCTTCGCGTGGGCGATCAGCACGTCATCGCTCGCCTGCATGATGTGCTGATTGTTCATCCATTCGAGCTTCTCGGTGTTGAACACGGCGTTGCCGCCGCTGATGCCCGCGAGGTCGAAGCGCTCGACGAGCTCGCCCACCGAGAACAACTCCTGGTCGTCGCCGGGCGACCAGCCGAGGAGCGCGAGGAAGTTGACCATCGCCTCGGGGACGATGCCCTGCGCGGCGTACTCGATGACCGACGTGGCGCCGTGACGCTTGCTGAGGCGCTTCTTGTCCGGGCCCATGATGAGCGGCACGTGCGCGAAACCGGGGATCGACGCGTCGAGGGCTTCGTAGAGGAGGACCTGCTTCGGCGTGTTGGAGATGTGGTCGTCGCCGCGAATCACCTGCGTGATACGCATGTCCATGTCGTCGACCACGACCGACAGGTGGTAGGTCGGGTAGCCGTCGGACCGCAGGATCACGAAATCCTCGATGCCGCTGTTGTCGAAGCCGATCGAGCCATGGACCGCATCGTCGAACGTCGTGCGGCCGTCGGCAGGTACGCGGAACCTGATGGCGCGTGGCTGGCCCGCGGCTTCACGCGCGGCGACGTCATCGGCGCTCAGCGTGAGGCTCGTCTCGTCGTACTGCTTGGGGCCGAATGCCGCGTTCGTCGCGTCGCCGTTATCGTCTGTCGTGCTGGCGCGCGCACCGGCGCTGCGGTAGTCGAGATACGCGTGGCCGCTGGCGACGAGCTGGGCGGCGACGGTGCGATAGCGATCGAGTCGTGCGGACTGGAAGTACGGCGCGTGCGGCCCGCCGACCTCGGGGCCTTCATCCCACGTGAGCCCGAGCCAGCGCATCCCGTCGAGGATGCCCTGCACCATCTCGTCGGACGACCGCTCCATGTCGGTGTCTTCGATGCGCAGCACGAACGCGCCGCCGGTACGACGAGCGAGCAGCCAGTTGAACAGCGCCGTGCGCGCCCCCCCGACGTGCAGGTACCCGGTGGGAGACGGTGCGAAACGGACGCGTAGCGGAGTCGTGTGGTCAGACACTGGCTGGGTGAGTATCGCTCAGGGTGCTCCTGAGGGACCCGCCGCAGGCGGGCTGAACGACGAGTCGAATGGCGGTGAGGGAGGGATTCGAACCCTCGGTAGAAGTTTTAGCCCCTACAACGGTTTAGCAAACCGCCGCCTTAAGCCTCTCGGCCACCTCACCCTTCGACTCGCTCCATGAACGCTGGGTCGCTCGCTCGGAACGAGCCCGCATGGAAGCTCAATATTCTCGCACATTCGGCGGACAA